>NZ_BAABIG010000013.1:0-246196 GCF_039542605.1 Streptomyces ziwulingensis | reverse complement strand
GGGGGGGGGGGGGGGGGGGGGGGGGGGGGGGGGCCGGGGCTGTCATCGTGGTGTTTCTCTCCTGACCGGACGTGCCGCGCCGGTGGCGGCGCCGGAGCAGTGGTCCGTCGGGGCTGGGCAGCGGGCGCGTGGCCGGTGGTCCGTCGAGGGGCCGGGCAGCGGACGCGTGGCCGGTGGTCCGTCGAGGGGCCGGGCAGCGGACGCGTGGCCGGTGGTCCGTCGAGGGGCTGGGCAGCGGGCGCGTGGCCGGTGGTCAGTCGGTGGTGGTCTTCAGGCCCCGGTCGTCCAGTGCCTTCAGCGCGGCGCGCTGCGCGGCGCTGAAGCCCGCGCTCCAGCCGCCCTGGGCCACCGCGCTCTCGAACGCCTCGTTCACCGAGCCCTGCACCGGTCCCCAGGTCCAGCCCGGGACGATGGTGTCCACCTGGGCGGCGGCGACCTCGTACAGGTCGTCGGCGAAGTAGTCGCCGGAGGCTTCGGCGAACTCGGCCGCCGCGACCTTCTGCAGTCCGGGGTCGGCGGGCAGGACGCTGCTCGGTGCCTCGGCGTCGGCCAGGCGGGCCTTCATGGCGGCGGGGTCGGTGGTCAGCCACTCGATGAACTCGGCGGCGGCCGCGATGTGTTCGCTGCCCTTGGGAACGGCGAAGGAGGTGCCGCCCCAGGTACCGGTGGCCGGCTCGCCGTCCCAGGTGGGGAGCGGCGCCACCGCCCACTTGCCCCTCTGCTCCGGCGTCTGGGAGATCAGGCCGGCTCCGCTCCAGGGGGCGCCGACGAAGGCGGCCACCCGGCTCTTCTTCCGGGCGGTGCCCTCCTCCTCGCTCCAGGCGGGGTCATTCAGCACCAGGTCGTCGCGGACCAGTTTGTCCCAGAAGGCGGCGACCTTGCGGGCGGGAGCGTCGTCGACGTCGACCGTCCAGGCGTCGCCCTTGACGCCGAAGCCCTGCGAACCGGCCTGCCAGGCGAGGCCGTTGACGAACGGTATGTCGCCGCCCTTGGCGGCGTTGGCGATGCGGACGTCACCGTCGGCGGCCTTGATCTTCTCGGCGGCCTTCGCGAACTCCGCCCAGGTGGTGGGGGCTTCCACGCCCGCCCGCGCGAACAGGTCGGTGCGGTAGTACAGGAGCTGCGGGGTGACGTCGAACGGTACGCCCCAGGTGTGTCCGCCGGGGGTGACGAGCGAGCGGAGGCCGTCGGGGAAGGTCTCGACCAGTTCGCCGGAGTACTCCGTGAGGTCCTCCAGGTTTCCCTGGCCGGCGAACTCGGGGAGCATCGCGTACTCCATGCCCACCACGTCCGGGGCGTTGCCCGCCTCGACGGCACTGTCGATCTTGGAGTATCCGTCGGTACCGGCGGTGATCTCGGTGAAGTCGACCTGGATGTCGTCGTGGGTGGCGTTGAACTTCTCGACGGCGCTCCCGGTGCCCACCATCCAGGACCACATGGTGAGCGTGACCGGTCCGCCGTCCGACGCGCCGGACGTGTCGCCGTCCCCGCCGCCGCAGGCGGTGGCCAGGAGCGCCAGACAGCCCAGGGCGGCGGTGACGGCGAGGCGGGAACTGCGGGGGACGTGCTTCATGGCACTGGCTCCTCGACGGGCGGCACACCTCAGGGAGTCGAGGTGAGTGCGGTCATCTTTCGGCCAGAACGATCGCCCGTCAAGAGCGAATGAGCATATCGATCAAAACAATCAACAACGGCGGGGGGGCGGAGCGCTGGAGGCACGCGCGTTCAACCGCGGCACGAGGGAGACGTGCCGGGCCGGAGCCGCGGCGCCGCCGCCCTCCGCGAGCCGGGACAGCATCAGCTCCGCGGCGGTCTCCCCCACCGCGTGCCGGGGCGGCGCCACCGCGGTCAGCGGCACGTCGGCCAGCGCCGCCATCTCGTCCTCGTACGCCACCAGCGAGACGTCGTCCGGGAGGGAGAGCCCGTGCGCGCGCAGCCGCTGCACCACGCCGATCGCGGTCTGGTCGTTGTGGACCAGCGCGGCGGTGACCCCGTCGTCCGTCACCGCCCGGTACAGCTTCCGGGCGGCGGCGTCCAGGCCCTTCGGGTCCTCGGGGTCGACGGTCACCGGCTCCGGGGCGGCCAGGCCACGGGCCCGCACAGCGGCCTCGTAGCCCTCGCGGACCTGCGGTGACGTCGGGTTGTCCTGGGCCAGCAGGGCGATCCGCTCGTGTCCGAGCCCGGCGAGGTGGTGGACGGCCGCCGCGCCGCCGAGCACATGGTCGGAACGGACGCCGTCCAGCCCGGCCAGCCGCCCGCCGAGGGGCACCCGGCGGTCGACCAGGACGGCCGGGACCCGGAGCGCCAGCAGTTGTTCCTCCTGCTCGGGGCTCGGCACCCCGCGTTCCCAACTGGGCTGGATCAGCAGGCCGTCGGCCCCGCCGTCGAGCATGCGGCCGAGCTGCGCGGTGTCCTCCTCGGAGCGCCAGTGCGCTATGCCGAGCACCAGCCTGCCCCCGCGCGCGGTGACGGCGTCCCGCGCACCCCTGACCAGGTCGGCGAAGTAGTGCTCCATGCTGGGCACCACCATGCCGAGCACCACCCCGGCGGGCGCCGCGGCCGGCCCCGCCGCCTCGGCACGCGCCGCGCGCGCCGGGGAACCGCTCGCGGCGGGCGCCTGCTCGGGCCCGGAGACCGAACCGTGCAGCCTGGTCAGGCGCCCCTGCTCGGCCAGTGCCTCGACGTCGCGCCGCACGGTGACGGCGGAGACCCCCAGTTCCTCCGCCAGCTCCGTGACCCGCAGGCTGCCGCGCCTGCGCACGATGTCCAGCACCCGTTCGTGGCGCTGATTGACATGCGACCGCATCCCTCGTCCTCCTGGTCGTCCCCCGGTTGGTGCGCGTTCCACCGTACTCCAATGATCGAATCGTTCGTACCTTACGTATTGAGCATCATGTGCTCGGCGTGCTAGAAACCGTCCACTCCCCCTCCGTCCTTGGAGACACCATCTCCGTCCTTGGAGACACCATGCCGACTCCCTGGTCCCGCCGCGGCTTCGTCAAGGCGACGGGCGGTGCCGCCGCCGTGTTCGGGCTGGTGGGCGCCGCCCCCGCGGGCGACCTGGCCGCCGCCTCCACCACCGACACCGACACCGCCGCCGCTCCGTCCGCCGCCGGGTTCGAGGCGCTGCGGTCCACCTGGCGCGGGCTGATCCTCGGCTCCGGTTTCAGCCCCACCGCCGAGCCGTTCGCCTCGAAGCTCGCCGTCCTGGGCAGCAACGCCGCCGGCTGGCGGGCCGCCATGCGCCCCACGCCCGGTTCGCTGTGGCCGGGGATGGTGTGGCTCGACCCGGACCCCGACACGGACACCGAGTCGTACACCTACTCGGGGCAGATACAGCTCACCCTGCAGCGGCTGCGTTCCATGGCCGAGGCGTACGCCCAGCCCGGCACCGGCCTCACCGGCGACGCCGCCTTCGCCCGGGACGTGGTGGCCGGTGTCCGGCACGTCGTCACCGACGTGTACCACGCCGGCCAGGCCCGTTACGGCAACTGGTACAACTGGCAGATCGGCGGCCCGCAGGCGCTGCTGGACACGGCGATCCTGCTCTTCGACCACCTCGACGCCGAACTGACCGCCGCGATCACCGCGGCCGTCCGCGCCTTCGTGCCGGACAGTGCGGTGGAGTCGTACACGGGCACCTCCACCGGTGCCAACCGCGTGGACCTGTGCCGGACCATCGCGCTGAGCGGGCTGGTCGGCGAGGACGCCGGGCGGCTCACGGTGGCCTCGGAGGCGCTCTCGCCCGTCTTCCCGTACGTCACCTCGGGGGACGGCCTCTACCGCGACGGCTCCTTCGTGCAGCACACCTGGGTGCCGTACGCCGGTTCCTACGGCGCCGATCTCTTCACCGGCCTCAGCCTGCTCCTCGCCCTGCTGGCGGGCTCCGCCTGGGAGATCACCGACCCGGCCCGGGAGAACTACTTCGACGCCGTGGAGCGGGCCTGGGCGCCCTTCCTCTTCAACGGCCTGTGCATGGACGCCGTCTCGGGCCGGGCGATCTCCCGGGGGGTGCCGCCCGGCACCTCCGACGGCGCCAACGACGACCACCTGCGCGGCCATTCGATCATCGCCTCGATCCTGGCCCTCGGCCGGGCCGCGGACCCGGAGCGCAACGCGCGCTGGCGGGCGCTGGCCAAGGGATGGGCACAGCGGGCGTACTTCAGCGCGCCGCACACCGATCCGATGCTCGGCGTGTACAAGCTCGCGCAGGTGCGGAAGGTCGTGGACGACACCGCCGTCAAGCCGCTGCCCGAGCCGGTCGAGCACCGGCTCTTCCCCTCCCAGGACCGGGCGGTACACCGCCGCAAGGGCTGGGCGGCCTGTCTCTCCATGGCCTCGGACCGCATCTCCCACTACGAGTGGGGCAACGGGGAGAACCTGCGCGGCTGGCACACCGGTGCCGGCTGGCTCTCCTGGTGGGGCGACACCTACGCCAACGAGCAGTACTCGCAGTCGTTCTGGGCCACCGTGGACCCCTACCGGCTGCCCGGTACCACCGTCTCGCGCCGGCGGCTCGCCGACGGCGAGGGCGGCCAGTGGGGCGCCGAGCGGCCCGCGGCGAAGTGGGTGGGCGGCGCGACCGACGGGACGTACGCGGCGGTGGGCCAGCATCTGAAGGGCCTGTCGTCCACCCTTGAGGCCCGCAAGTCCTGGTTCTTCCTGGACGAGGGCGTCGTCTGCCTGGGCGCGGGCGTGACGGCCGCCGACGGCGAGCCGGTCGACACGGTCGTGGACAACCGGCGGCTCGGCGCCACCGGTACCCACACCCTCACCGTGGACGGCCGGCGACAGCCCGCCGCACCGGGCTGGACCCGGACGTTCACCGACCCCGGCTGGGCACATCTGGAGGGCCACGGCGGTTACGTCTTCCCCGAGGGCGGCCGGGTGACGGCGCTGCGCGAGGAGCGCACCGGCCGCTGGAGCGACATCAGGACCGGCTCCGCCACGACCCCGCTCACCGACCGCTACGTCACCCTGTACGTCGACCACGGCACCGACCCGCGGGACGACGGGTACGCCTACGTCCTGATGCCCGGCGCGAGTGCGACGCGCACCGCGTCCCGGGCCGCGGGCGTCCGGCGGTGGCTGCTCGGCAGCGTCACCAACACCCCGCAGGCACAGGGCGTACGGGTGCCCTCCCTCGGGGTCACCGCCGTCAACTTCTGGGCCGCGGGCACGGTCGGCGCCCTCACCGTGAGCGCCCCCTGCTCGGTGCTGGTCCGGCACGGGCGCGGCGGCACCGCCGCGGTGTGCGTCTCCGATCCGACCCGTACGCTCACCTCCCTCACCGTGACGTGGGAGCACCGGGTCACCGCGGTCGTCGCCCGGCCCGGCACGGTCGAGAAGGCCGAGCCGGGCCGCGCGCTGATTCTGACCTTCGGCGACCTGACCGCCGAGGCGGGCGCCACCCAGAAGACCACCGTGAGGACCACGTGACGGCGCCCGCTTCCGCAGCCTGCGCCGGACCGGTCTTCACGGCGGCCGACGAGGGTTTCCGGCTGGACGGGCGTCCGGTGCGGCTGCTCTCGGGTGCCCTGCACTACTTCCGCGTCCACGAGGGCCAGTGGGCGCACCGGCTGGGCATGCTGCGGGCGATGGGTCTCAACTGCGTGGAGACGTACGTGCCGTGGAACCTGCACGAGCCCTCCCCCGGCCGGTACCGGGACCCGGAGGCGCTGGGCAGGTTCCTCGACGCCGTGCACGCGGCGGGGATGTGGGCCCTGGTCCGTCCCGGCCCCTACATCTGCGCCGAGTGGGAGAACGGCGGCCTGCCGCACTGGCTGACCGGCACGGTGGGCCGGCGGATCCGCACCAGGGACCCCGCCTACCTGGCGCCGGTGCGCGACTGGTTCGCCCGGCTGCTCCCCCAGGTCGTGCGGCGCCAGATCCAGCACGGCGGCCCGGTCCTCATGGTGCAGGTCGAGAACGAGTACGGCAGTTACGGCTCCGACCACGCCTACCTGCGCGCGCTCGCCGCCCTGCTGCGCGAGAACGGGGTGACGGTGCCCCTGTTCACCTCCGACGGGCCGGAGGACCACATGCTCACCGGAGGTGCGCTGCCCGGGGTCCTCGCCACCGCGAACTTCGGCTCGGACGCCACCGGGGCCTTCCGCGCCCTGCGCCGGCACCGCCCGTCGGGCCCACTGATGTGCATGGAGTTCTGGTGCGGCTGGTTCTCCCACTGGGGCGGCCCGGGCGCTGAGGACGTGCCGCACTCGGCGGCGGACGCGGCGGCGGCGCTGCGCGAGATCCTGGAGTGCGGGGCCTCCGTGAACGTCTACATGGCGCACGGCGGCACCAGCTTCGGCGGCTGGGCGGGCGCCAACCGGGCGGGCGTCCTGCACGACGGCGCCCTGCGGCCCACGGTCACCTCCTACGACTACGACGCCCCGGTCGACGAAGCGGGCAGGCCCACCGCGAAGTTCTGGCGGCTGCGGGAGGTCCTGACCGAGTACGCCGCGGCGCCGCCGCCCGCCGTACCGGCTGCGCCGCCGGTCCTCGGAGCGCCCGCCACCGCCGAACTGGACGCCTGGGTGCCGCTGGGCGAGGTGGTGGACGCGCTCGGCGGCCCGGAACGCACCGACGGGACCCCGCCCACCTTCGAGGAACTGGACGTCGACCGGGGCCTGGTGCGCTACCGGGTGGGCGTGCCCGGTCCCCGCCCGCCGCTGCCGCTGACCCTTCCCGGCGCGCGGGACGCGGTGCGGCTCCTGGTCGACGGCCGGGAGACCGAGGTGGGGGCGGCCGTGCCGGGTCCGGCCGAGGCGGAGCTGTGGGTGGAGTCGCTCGGCCGGGTCAACTACGGCCCCCGGCTGGGCGAGACGAAGGGCCTGACCGGCGGCATCCTGCACGAGCGGCAGTATCTGCACGGCGTGAGCGCCCGCGGCCTGCGGCTGGACGCCCTCGACGACACGGACGCCGTGGCCCGGCTGCCGTTCCGCCCGGCCGGCCGGGACGGCCCCGGCCTGTACCGGGGCACCGCCGCCCTCCCGGAGCCCGGCGACGCCCGCCTGGAACTCCCGGACGACGTACGGGGGTTCGTCTGGATCAACGGCTTCTGCCTGGGCCGGTACTGGTCCGCGGGACCGCAGACCTCCCTCTACGTCCCCGGACCCGTCCTGCGGGCCGGCGCCAACGACGTCCTGCTGCTGGTGACGGAAGGGGCCGGTCCTGGCGTGGCACGGCTGGTGCCCGCCTGACACCGGCGCTCGCGCGTCCCGGGCCCCGCCCGCCCGGGACGCCCCGGCCCGGTCCCCGGCGCGCGAGCCCGCGCTCAGGCCGGGGTGACCGCTACGGACAGGTCGTTGCCGGCCGTGAAGTAGGGGCGCAGGACGGTGTCGCCCACCGTGGTCGCGGGCTGGACGTCGATGTCCTTGCGGTGGGCCAGGTCGTCGAGGAGACGGGCGAGCCGGACGGGGGGCGCGGCCTCGGCGGGGTGGACGAAGACGTCCCAGACCGCCGGTCCGCCGCCGTGCCCGGCGGTCAGCTCCGCGAGGTCGGCGGTGAAGGAGAAGCCGCGCCGGTCACCGGCGGGCCGGGCGGTGAGGACGCGCTCCGTGCCGGTGCCGCGCCGACGCAGCCGTACGGTGGCTCCCGCGCCGAACTCGGCGCCGTGCAGCCGCGCCTGAACGGTCACCGTCGTGCCGGTGTAGGTGAGGGCGCCGGTCTCGGCGTGGACGTCGCGCAGCCAGCTCCGTATCGCCAGGAACCCGTCCTTGGTGACGTACGGGACACGGACCGCCACCGGGGCCGGCCGGTCCCGGGTGCGGCCGTCCACCAGGGCGCGCAGGTCCCGCATCCCGGGGCGCAGGCGCAGCCGGGTGCCGTCGGCCTCGGCGCCGGTGAGCAGGTAGGTGTCCCAGCGTCCCGCCGCGAGGGTCTGCCGGGCCGGCAGGACGGCGGCCGGGTGGCCGTCGGCGTCCGGTGCGAGGTCGAGGAGGTGGCGCACCGTCTCGGGCTCGCCCTTCCTGGGGCGCAGCCGGAGCAGCAGCCGGGCGCCGGTGTCCGGCGGCGCCGGGCGCAGGCCGAAGGTGATGCCGCCGTCCCTGTCGGCCGTGCAGCCGAGCCGGGGCTGCGTCCTGTGGTCCGTGGCCGTCGCCTCGTCGGTCGTCATCGCCGTCCCCTCCGTATCGTGCGCAGCGCGTGGCTGCCGGTGGCGTGGACCGCGTCCCGCGCCGCGAAGCCCCGGCCGGTCAGCACCCGCCGCAGCGGGTCGCGGTCCTCGGTGACGGGCCGTCCGGCCGCCCGCGCGGCGATCGCCTCCTCGAAGAGGTGCTCGGCCTGCCGTACCACCGGGCCGGGGGCGAACCGCTCGGCGTTGCGGATCGCGGCGCGGCCCATGGCGCGGCGGCGTTCGTCGTCGCCGACCAGTTCCAGCAGGGCGGCGCCGAAGGCGGCCGCGTCGCCGACCGGGACGAGCCGGCCGTCCACGCCGTCCCGGATGATCTCCCCGGGGCCGTAGGGGCAGTCGGTGCTCACCACCGGCAGCCCGCACCTCATGGCCTCCACGAGGGTCATGCCGAACGGTTCGAAGTTGGACGCGGCCGCGCCGATGGAGCCCTTGACCCACTCGGCCTCCATGGGGGCCGCCGCACCCATCAGGGACACATTGCCGCTCAGGGCGAGCCGTTCGATCAGTTCGCGCAGCCGGTCGTGCTCCTCGCCCCTGCCGTAGATCCGCAGGTGCCAGTCGGGGTGGGCGGCGGCGACCTGGGCGAACGCCTCGATCAGCAGGTCGTACCGCTTGACCGGGACCAGCCGTCCGGCCGCGACGACCAGCTTCGCGGAGCCGTCGGCGGCCGGCAGGACGGGGTCGGGGACGCTGTTGGGCAGGGCCTGGACGCGGACGCCGGGCAGCCGCATCTTGCGCCGGTAGGCGGCGGCGTCGGCCTCGGTGACCGTGGTGAGGACGTCGAGCCGCCGGTAGGCCCGGCGCAGCGCGGTGCGCAGCCGGGCGGGGTGGTTGTCCAGGGTGAGGTGTTCCTGTCCGACGCGCGCGACGTGCGGCGGGGCCTGGCGGGCGAGGTGCACGTTGAGTCCGGGGCGGGTGCCCACGGCGACGTCGGCGTCGAGGGACGCCAGGCACTCGCCGATGCGCTGGTCGGTCAGTTCGCTGTACTGGCGGTAGCGGTACTCGGCGGCCGGGAAGACCTGCGCGGGCCGCAGGTGCAGCGGATGCTCCTTCTCCTGCCGCAGGTCGACCAGCGGTGTCAACCGCACCCGGGGATCGAGGGTGAAGTTGGGGTGCTCCCGGTGCCTGAGCACGGAGACGATCTCCACGGTGTGCCGCTCGGCCAGTGCCTGGGCCAGGTTGAAGGTCGTGGTGATCGTGCCTCCGATCCCGTAGGCGTTGTGCAGGAGGAAAGAGATCTTCATACCGGATCAGACCGGCCCTGATCCGGAACGGTTGCCTGCCGTTATCTCTTCGTGGTGACCGCGTTCACCTCCCGTTCTCCGTCGCCGAGTTCCTGGCCTCGATGCCGTCCGTCGCCCGATCGTGTGGCTGCGCGGGAGGGCCTCCCCCGGACGGGTGACCGGGGGCCCAGGGCTCCGGGAACCCGGCGGTACGGTGCCGCGGTGACCTCCCTCCCAAGCGAGACCCTCCCCCTGCGCACCGCCGACCTGGGCACGCTCGTCGTCATGTCCTGGAGCCGCGAGGCCCCCGAGGGCGACATCCCCTACCTGCTCGCCTGCTCCCTGGGGGACGGCGCGAACGGTCCGGAGGCCGGGTCGGCCGCCGTCGAACGCCTGCTGCGGGACGCCGGGCTCCCGGTGGCCGACGAGCTGACGGACGCCGCCCGCCGGCCGAGCCTGCCGGTCAGCCTGCTGGTGCTGCCGAACGCGGCCGTCCTCACCATGCCCGGACTCAACGCCCAGTTCGTCCCGCCGGCCGCCTGGCTGGCGGCCGTCGGCGCGCGCGGAAAGGCATACCTCATCTTCACCACCCGCCCCTGGCCGGACGCCGAGCCCGGCGACGCGCAGACACTGACCGCCTTCACCTCCGAGGACGAGACACTGAAGTCGGCGGCCCATGTCCTGCTGCCCGCCCGCAAGCTGCGATGAGAGTGGCGGATGAACGGCGGGCGGGGCGGCATGCCCCGCCCGCCCCCTTTTGCCCTGACCCGGCATTTCGTGCCCATGACAGGATTGTTGACGACTCCCCGACTCCCTTGTTCCGCACCCGTAGTTGCTCAATTCTGTAACCGGCCCGGAGCGGAACGCGACGCTCTCGGCCGTGTGTGCGATCACGCGCACACCCCCCACAGGCGCGTGCCCCACCCGGGCGCGTGACTGCCTAGAGGAGGACTCCCTCGTAATGGCACAACTGCGTAGCAGGAGACTGAAGTTCGCCGCGATAGCCGGCGTCGCGGCCGCCGCCCTCACCGGCGGGCTCACCGCGACACCCGCCCAGGCCGCCCCGGCCCAGGGCACCGTCCTCGCGGCCGGCTCCCCCACCGCCGTCAAGGACAGCTATATCGTCACGCTCAAGAAGGACGCCGGTCTCAAGGCGTCCTCGGCGGCCGGCAAGGACCTCGTCGAGGGGTACGGCGGCACCGTGAAGAGGACGTTCAAGAGCGCGCTGAACGGCTACACCGCCACCCTCTCGGCCACCGAGGCCGAGCGGCTGGCCGCCGACCCGGCCGTGGCCGCCGTCGAGCAGGACCAGCGCGTCAGCATCGCCGACACCACCCAGTCCAACGCCCCCTGGGGCCTGGACCGCATCGACCAGACCTCCCTGCCGCTCTCCGGCACCTACACCTACCCGGACAGCGCGGGCACCGGCGTGACGGCGTACGTCATCGACACCGGCGTGCGCATCACCCACCAGCAGATCAGCGGCCGGGCCGGCTACGGCTACGACGCGGTCGACGGTGACACCACCGCCGCCGACGGCAACGGCCACGGCACCCATGTGGCCACCACCATCGCGGGCACCACCTACGGCGTCGCCAAGAAGGCCCGGATCGTGGCGGTCCGCGTGCTCGACAACGCCGGCTCGGGCACCACCGCCGGTGTCATCGCGGGCATCGACTGGGTGACCGCCAACCACTCGGGCCCCTCGGTCGCCAACCTGTCGCTCGGCGGCGGCGCCTCCACCACCCTGGACACGGCCGTCCGCAACTCCATCACGAGCGGCGTCACCTACGCCGTCGCGGCGGGCAACAGCAACGCCAACGCCTCCTCGTACTCGCCCGCCCGGGTCACCCAGGCGATCACCGTCGGCGCCACCACCAGCACCGACGCCAGGGCGAGCTACTCCAACTACGGCTCGGTGCTGGACCTCTTCGCGCCCGGCTCCTCCATCACGGCCGGCTGGTACACCAGCGACACGGCCACCAACACCATCTCCGGCACCTCGATGGCGACTCCGCACGTCGCCGGTGCCGCCGCGGTGTACCTGGCGGGCCACACCTCCGCCACGCCCGCGCAGGTCTCCTCCGCCCTGGTGGCCGGTGCGACGACCAACAAGGTGACCAGCCCGGGGACGAGTTCCCCGAACCGTCTGCTGAAGATCGTCCCCTGATCCCGGCCGCACCACCGTCCTGAGCGCACCGTGCCCCGGGGGCCTGTCACCCCGGGGCACGGTCACGTCACACGCGGCACTACGGTCCCACGCGCCGCGGGCGCCGCCGGAAAACGGGGGGCGTCCGCGCGGGCCCGGGAGGTACGGTCCCGGCATGCGGCATGAGAAGGCGGACGGGTACTTCGGTGAAGAGGTCGCGAGCCGTTACGACGAGTCGGCGGCGGACATGTTCCGCCCGGCGGAGGTGGACCCGGCGGTCGACCTGCTGGCCGGGCTGGCCGGCGACGGCCCCGCCCTCGAAATGGGCATCGGCACCGGGCGGATCGCCCTGCCGCTGGCCGCGCGCGGCGTCCCGGTGCACGGCATCGACCTGTCCCGGGCGATGGTACGGCGGCTGCGCGCCAAGCCCGGCGGGGCGGCCGTCGGTGTGACCGTCGGCGACTTCGCCACCACCCGGGTGGCAGGCTCGTTCACCCTCGCCTATCTGGTGTTCAACACCATCAACAACCTCACCACGCAGGACGCCCAGGTGGCCTGTTTCCGCAACGCGGCCGGCCATCTGCGGCCCGGCGGTCGCTTCGTGGTCGAGGTGGGGGTGCCGGACCTGCGCCGGCTGCCACCGGGGCAGAACATCGTGCCGTTCCGCGCCACGGAGACGCAGTGGGGCTTCGACACCTACGACGTCGTCACCCAGGCGATGATTTCGCACCACTTCGGCCTGGCCGACGGACACGCCACGCACACCTCGCTGCCGTTCCGCTACGTGTGGCCGTCCGAACTGGACCTGATGGCGCGGCTCGCCGGGCTCCGGCCCACCGACCGGTGGGCGGACTGGTCGCGTTCGCCTTTCACCGCCGAGAGCACCCGGCACGTCTCGGTGTGGGAGAAGCCCGCCCGATGAGGGACGCGCGCCGGCGCCCTTGACCGTACCCCTGCCCGTAAGGGCAGTCGGCTCTGCCTCGGTGGCTCCTGACACCGCGGCGGGGGCGGGTTAACGTCCCCGCGTGAGTACAGTCGGCCCGGCGCGGCCCGCCGCGCAGGAGACACCCCCGGAAGCGGAGTCGGGCGGGCGGCCGCCCGGACCGGCTCGCCCGGAGCGGCCCGGCGACGAGGAGCGGACGGCGTCGGACGCACGGCGTCGGCGCCGCGGACCGGGCCCGGTCGTACTGCTGGTGCTGCCGGGTCTCGCGACCCTGACGGCGGTGGCCGGCTTTCTGGCGCTGACCGGCGGCTTCCCCATGGACGGTGAGCAGGACGCCGGTCCCGAAGGGGCGGCGACGGCCGGCGTCGACCCCTCCTTCGTGCCCTGGCTGCGCAAGGCGGCCGCCGAGTGCCCGGTCGTCACCCCCTCCCTGCTCGCCGCGCAGATCGACCAGCTCTCCGGCTGGAGCGACGACACGGGCGAACTCTCCGGGCAGCGGGGCATCGCCGCCTTCACCGACGCCCAGTGGCGAAGCTGGGGCGAGGACGACGACGGCAACGGCAAATCCACGCCCCGTGATCCGGCGGACGCCATCATGGCCCTCGGCCGCCGGGACTGCGCGCTGGCCGCCGAGGTGACCGACCTGCGCACCGAGGGGCGGGTCAACGGCGACCTCGTCGACCTGACGCTCGCCGCCTACGCCTCGGACACCGGCACCGTGGCGAAGGCGGGCCGGGTGCCCGCGGACACGCGGGCCTACCTCACCGAGATCAAGGCGTCGCTGCCCGACTACGCCGGCCTCGACCGGGAGGACGCCGCCGGCGCCCCCGCGGCGGCGGGCGCGATCCTCGCCGCGCCGGTGAGCACCCTCACCGTCACCTCGCCCTACGGCTCGCGGCAGCATCCCCTGACCGGCGTCACCAAACTGCACACCGGCGTGGACTTCGCCGCGCCGCAGGGCGCGCAGGTCTTCGCCGCGCGGGCGGGCCGGGTGGTGTTCGCCGCGTCGACCTCGGCGTACGGCAACCGGATCGTGATCGACCACGGCTCGATCGAGGGGAAGCGGCTGGAGACGACGTACAGCCACCTGTCGGCGCTGGAAGTCGCTGTGGGCCAGCAGGTGACGGCGGGGACGCGGGTCGGGCGGGCCGGGTCCACGGGTCTGTCCACCGGACCGCATCTGCACTTCGAGGTCGTCTTCGACGGGTACTACGCCGACCCCCGGCCCTGGCTCGCGCCCGCCGGCTGACCAGGCAGCCGACGGGCGCCGGGGCCGTCGCCCCGTGAGCAGCCGGAAACGCCCCGTTCACACCTGACGGCGGCCACGGGAAACACGCTCTTCCTAAGGTGACCGCCCAGGCGAACCGTATACAAGGGCGGGAGCGTTGACATGAGCACAACCGATGCACATCCTCCGGAGACCTCGGTCGAGCCGGCCGCCGGCCAGGCGGTGAAGGAGACCCTGGAGGACTACACCCTCCGCTTCGCGCCGCGCAGTTACCGCCGCTGGACCCCGATGGTGGTGGCGACCACCGCGCTCGGCGGCATCGCGTACATGGCCGACTTCTCCATCGGCGCCGGCATCGCCTTCAGCCACGGCACCGGCAACGCGCTGGTGGCGATCGCCGTCGCGGCCGTCCTCATCTTCGTCACCGGCTTCCCGCTGGCGTACTACGGGGCCCGCTACAACATCGACCTGGACCTGATCACCCGCGGTTCCGGCTTCGGCTACTACGGCTCGGTGCTGACCAGCGTCATCTTCGCGAGCTTCACCTTCATCTTCTTCGCCCTCGAGGGCTCGATCATGGCCCAGGGACTGAAGCTCGGCTTCGGCCTGCCGCTGTGGCTCGGCTACCTGGTCTCCACCCTCATGGTGATCCCGCTGGTCATCTACGGCATGAAGGCGCTCAGCAAGCTCCAGGTGTGGACCACACCGGTGTGGCTGCTGCTGATGGTCGGTCCGCTGGTGTACCTGGTCGCCGAAGACCCCGGCACGGTGGACCGCTTCCTGTCCTACGCCGGCACGGACGGCGACGGCGGCGTCAACACCGCCGCGGTGCTGCTCGGCGCGGGGGTCTGCCTCTCACTGATCGCGCAGATCGGTGAGCAGATCGACTACTTGCGCTTCATGCCGCCCAAGACGGAGGCGAACAGGCGGAGCTGGTGGGCCGCCGTGGTGATGGCGGGCCCCGGCTGGGTGGTGCTCGGCGCGCTGAAGCAGGCCATCGGTGTCTTCCTCGCCGTGTACGTCCTCTCCGAGGTCGGGCCGGCCGCGGCGACCGAGCCTATCCAGCAGTTCCGGGGCGCCTTCGACGCGATGATGCCGTCCTGGCTGGTCGTCCCGCTGGCCGTGGTCCTGGTCGTGATCAGCCAGATCAAGATCAATGTGACCAACGCGTACTCCGGTTCGCTGGCATGGACCAACTCCTTCACCCGCGTCACCAGGCACTATCCCGGCCGCATGGTCTTCGTCCTGGTCAACCTGGGCTTCGCGCTCGCGCTGATGGAGGCCGACATGTTCAGCTTCCTCAACGACATCCTGGGCTTCTACTCGAACTGCGCCATCGCGTGGGTGGTCACCGTCGCCACCGACATCATGGTCAACAAGTACCTGCTCAAACTCTCCCCGCACGCCCCGGAGTTCCGCCGCGGCATGCTGTACGCCGTGAACCCGGTCGGTGTCGTGGCCTTCACCGCCGCCTCGGGTCTCTCCATCGCCATGTACTTCCACGCCCTCGGCGACACCCTCCAGCCGTACTCCCCCGTCGCGGCGGTCGTCCTCGCCTTCGTCCTCACCCCGTTGATGGCGGTCGCGACCAAGGGCAAGTACTACCTGCGGCGCACCGACGACGGCATCGAGGAGCCGCTGCTGGACGCCGAGGGCAATCCCAGCGCCCTCACCCTCACCTGCCACGTCTGCCGGCAGCCCTACGAGCGCCCCGACCTCGCGGCGTGCCGCACGCACGACGCGGTGGTGTGCTCGCTCTGCCTGAGCACCGACAAGGTGGGGGACCACGTGCTGCCGGCCCGGTGATCCCCCTCGTCGGCCCCGTCGGCTCTCGTCGGCGGCCGGCAGTGCTTCGAGGGCACCCTGTTCGGCCTGTTGTTCCCGGTGGCTGCGCCGAGGGAAGTGCTTGTCAGCGCCCGGTAAAACAGGGAGAGTCGGCGCATGTCCGAAAACACCGCTCATGACACGCATGACGTACATGCCGCGCAGCTCTCGTCGCAGTACACCGTTCAGGTCGCCGACGACCTGAAGCGCAACGCCGCCGAACAGGAGCGCATCGCCAGGGAGATCGACGGGCTCCGGCGGCGACTGGCTGCGCTCCGGCACGACCACACCGTGCTGCTGGCGATGCGTCAGGCACTCGGCTCGCCGGCCGCATCGGACAGCGCCGACCCGGACGCCACCGAGAGCGCCGCCGTGCCGGCACCGCGCAAGAAGGCCACCGCCGCGTCGCGGCGCACCACGAAGGCGAAGGGGGCGACAGGGGGCAAAGCGGTGTCGCGGAAGGCGACTTCGGAGAAGGCGACCTCGGAGAAGGCGGCCTCGGAGAAGGTGACCTCGGAAAAGGTGGCCTCGGAAAAGGCGGGTGAACCGGCCGCCGCCGAGCGGTCCTCGGCACAGGCGCCGCAGGTCGCGCAGGCGACGCGGGCGACGCGGGCGACGCGGGCACGGTTCACGCTGATCGAGTTGGTCCGGACGCACCTCGCGGCTGCGGGCGGGCCGCGCTCCGCCGCCGAGGTCACCGCGGCGCTCGTTCGGGAACATCCCGACCGCACACTGAAGCCGACCGTCGTCCGCACCACACTCGAAGCGCTCGTCGCCAAGAACCAGGCGCGGCGCGCCAAGCAGGGCTCGTCCGTCCGCTACACCGCGCCCGCCGCGCCGGAGTCCGCCGCGCGAGCGGGCTCGCGGGCACAGTCCGCCGAGGGCGACGCCTGACCGCGGTTCCCTCGCCACGTCGATCCCGCCGACCTCCTGGGTCCCGCCCCTTGCCTCACGGGCGGGCCACACCATAGCTTACTGAGCGGTAAGTTTACTTTCTGGTAAGGAGGTTGTCTTGGTCGCCTACCGGACTGTCATGGTCGGCACGGACGGCTCGGAGTCGTCGTTCGCCGCGGTCGAGGGGGCGGCTCGGCTCGCCGCCGTCTGCGGGGCCGAACTCGTGATCGCCTGTGCGTACCTGCCGATGCGGGGCCGCCAGCTCGCGGTTGCCCAGGACCAACTGGGAGCCGAGGCGTATCAGGTGGTGGGCTCGGCACCCGCCGAGGACACCCTGCGTACCGCCGGGGACCGGGCCCGCGCGCAGGGCGCCGCGGACGTGCGGACGGTCGCGGTGCAGGACGAACCGGTGACCGCGCTCCTGCGGGTCGCCCGCGAGAGTTCGGCCGACCTCCTGGTGGTCGGGAACCGGGGGCTGCGCTCGCTCACCGGGCGCATCCTCGGCTCCGTACCGGCGGACATCGCGAGGAAAGCCGAGTTCGACGTACTGATCGTGCACACCACGTGAGCGCGGCGGGACCGGCGGAGGAAGCGGCGGCCCCGTCCGGCGTCGACGCACTGCGGCGGGCCGTCGAGGAGGTGCTGCTCGGGGGCGGCCGCATCTGGACGCGGCAGGAGGTCGCCGAACGGTCCGGGGTGGGGCGCGAGCGCACCGTGGAGATATGGCGCGCGCTCGGCTTTCCGGTGGTGGACGACGACGCGAGGGTGTTCACCGACGCCGATGTCGACGCGCTGCGCGCGGGCGAACGGCTCATCGAAGCCGGGCTCATCACCGAGGAGAGCGAGACGATGATGGCCCGCGCCCTGGGCCATCATCTGTCCCGGCTCGCCGAGTGGCAGGTGCACACCCTCTGGGCCTGGATCAACCGTGACACGGGCGCGCCCCTGGACGGCGGAGAGCTGACGCTGCACGCCGCGGCGCTGCTGCCGGAGATGGAGCTGCTGCAGCGGCATGTGTGGCGCCGCCATCTCGCCGCGTACGCCGGGCGGGTGCTCACCGAGGCGGAGGAGGGCGCGCTCGCCACGCAGGGGCAGGGGCAGCAGCGGGGTCGGGGGCAGGGGTCGGGGTGGGGGGAGGACGAGGCCGGGGACGAGGCGGCGGGCGGGTCGGCGCCGTCCCGCAAGGGTGCCGAGGTCCGGGACCGGGCGGTGGGCTTCACCGACATGGTCGGCTACACGAGGATGACCCGGGGCCTGGACAGCTCCGAACTCGTCCGGGTACTGGACCGGTTCGAGAGTCTGACCGGCGATGTGGTCGCCGACGGGGGCGGCCGGGTGGTGAAGACCATCGGCGACGAGGTGCTCTTCGTGTGCGAGTCGGCGGCCGCGGCCGCTGACATCGCCCTGGAACTCACCGCCCGCGCGGAGGCGGAACAGCGGCTGCCGCAGGTGCGGACCGGGCTGGCGTACGGTGCCGTCCTCAGTCGCTTCGGTGACGTCTACGGAGCGGCGGTGAACGTCGCGGCCCGGCTCACCGCGGTGGCCCGCCCTGGCACCGTGCTGGCCAACACGGCGCTCGCCGGAGAACTGGCGGGCATGGCGGCCTACGAACTCAAGGTGCTCCGCCCGGTCTCGGTACGCGGTTACAGCAGGCTGCGTCCGGTACTGCTGCGGTCGGTATCCGGTCAGCGACCGCGAGACGCGGTGAACGGCGGCTGATCACCGCGACGACGGCCGCAGGGGTGACATACCCGGGGAAAGGGAAGAGCGGCCGAAAGACGATTGCTTGACCCTTCAATATCGCCCTTGATAAAGTCCCGTTCCGCTTCGCCCGCCTGCGCCAGGATGGGAACAACCGTGCGTTCACGATCCCTCTCCCTCGGACTCGTCTCCGCCGCCTTCGTAGCCGCCATGATCTCCGCTCCCGGCGCCTCGGCCGCCGGCAGCGGGGCGGCCGACGAAGCCTGGCCCCCCGGTAACTGCCCGCAGGGCAAGGTGTGCGTCTGGGCCCACTGGGCTCACCCCGAGCCCGCCCCCGTGGAGACCCCGTCGGTGGCCACCGACCAGGAGTGGTCCGGGGACGCCCCGGCGCTCACCTACTACAACCACACGTCCCGCAACGCGGACCTGAAGTACTACTACGTCTGGCCGGACGGCTCGAAATCGACGTACACGCTGTGCGTCCCCCACACGTCCGGAAACATCTTCTATCTGCCCGTGAACGTCACCGCGGTGACGTGGCACGACGGTTCCTGCTGATCCTTCGATCGCGGGCTCTCCGTTCACCGCATTCCCTTTTCTCGGCCTTTTTGGCCTTGGGCCCGGCAGGGGGGTGCGGTCGACGGGTGCGCCCTGCAAGCCTCGGCCCGCCTCCTGATTGTCGAAGTAGAAGGTGATGAGGCGGGCGAACTGCGGCATCTGCCGCCGAAGCCGGGCGGCCACCTCAGGGTTCAGGATCTCGCTGTCGAGGGCGATCCTGCCGTCGTCCCGCAGCGCCGCGCACCGCATCTGGCCGTCCGGCGCGCGGTGGTACCGCCATCCGGCACGGAGTTCGGCCTCCCGCACCGCCCGGTCCTCCGCGCTCGTCGCCCCTCCCTCCGCCACCCAACCGGAGGACGGAGTCCCCTGATGTTCCTTGCTCCGGGGCGGTAGCACCACAGGGCGACCCGGGCGGCCGCTCCGTCGATCACGACCTCGCGCCGGTCCGCTCCGAACCGCGGCCCTACGGTGGGCGGATGCGCGCACCTCACATGGACCGCCCAGCAGATCTGGACGTGGTCCGCGAGTCCTATGACCGAGTGGCTGACAACTACGCCCACATGGTGGTGACGACGGGGATCGGTGACATCCGGACCCATCCGTGGCTCAAGGCGTCGATCGACGCCTTCGCCGACACGGTGAGCGGGCTCGGACCCGTCCTCGACGTCGGCTGCGGGCCCGGAACGGTGACCGCCTACCTTGCCGGACGCGGACTCGACGTGTCCGGAGTCGATCTCTCCTCCCGCATGATCGAGAACGCGCGCCGCCTGCATCCGGAATGCCGCTTCAGCGTCTCCTCCGCCACCGACCTCGACCTCGGGGAAGCGTCGCTCGGCGGCGTGCTCGGGTGGTGGTCACTGTTCAACCTCCCCCGCGACGTCCTTCCTCAGGTCCTCGCCCTGTTCGCACGCGCTCTGAAGCCGGGCGGCCACTTCATCACCGCGACACACGTCGGCGACGAGGACCTGGTGCGCACCGAGGCGTACGGAGGAGTGCCGGTCCGCTGGACCACGCACAAGTGGCGGCCGGAACAGTTCGTGGACCTGATCGAGCGGGCTGGACTGCGCCCGGTCGCCGAACTCCGGCTCCCCTCGGACGAGCAGAGCGGGCCGGGTCTGGTCGTCATGGCCGAGCGCCCCGCGTGAACACCTCCGACGGTGTACGGCCGCGAGCGCCCGCCCCGGTGGCAGTGGTGACACAGCCGGTCTCGGTGGCAGTATCGACGCCCTGCGACGGGAAAGCGCCACGGACGGGGCCGGTACCGGTGGACGGGCTCTGACGGGCCTGGTTCCGGGTGCGGGCCATGCCCCCGGCGTCGCGGGAGCAGTCGGCGACGGGGTAGCTTCTGGCCATGCACACCGTCGCCGTACTCGCGCTGGATCAGGTGATCCCCTTCGACCTGTCCACGCCCCTGGAGGTCTTCGCCCGCACCCGGCTCCCGGACGGGCGGCCGGGTTACCGGACCCGGGTGTGCGCGGAGCGGCGGGAAGCGGAGGTCGACGCGGGCGCCTTCACGCTGCGCGCGCCCTGGGGCCTGGAGGGGCTGGCGGGTGCGGACACCGTCATCGTGCCGGGCACGGCCACGCCCGAGGCCCCGCTCCCCCCGGCCGTCGGCGACGCGCTGCGGGCCGCCGCCGAGGCGGGTACCCGCATCGCCTCCATCTGCTCGGGCACCTTCCCGCTGGCCGCCACCGGTCTCCTCGACGGCCTGCGCGCCACCACCCACTGGATCGCCGCCGGCCGCCTGGCCGCCCTGCACCCGGACATCGAGGTCGATCCGAACGTCCTGTACGTGGACAACGGGCAGATCCTCACCTCGGCCGGCGCCGCCGCGGGACTCGACCTGTGTCTGCACATGATCCGGCGCGACTACGGATCGGCCGTCGCCGCCGACGCCGCCCGGCTCTCCGTGATGCCGCTCGAACGGGAGGGCGGGCAGGCGCAGTTCATCGTGCACGACCACGCACCCCGGCCGCAGGGCTCTGTACTCGAACCGCTGCTCGCCTGGTTGCGGGAGAACCTGGCGCGCGACCTCAGCCTGAGTGACATCGCCGCGCAGGCCGGGACCAGCACCCGGACCCTGATCCGGCGCTTTCGCGAACAGACCGGCAGCACACCGCTGCAGTGGCTGCACCTGGCCCGGGTCCGGCAGGCGCAGCACCTGCTGGAGACCACGCGGCATCCGGTGGAACGCATCGCCACCCAGGTCGGGTTCGGCTCACCCACCGCCTTCCGCGACCGTTTCAAGCGCACCACGGGCGTCAGCCCCCACACCTACCGCCGCACCTTCGGCTGACCGCCCACCCTGTACTGCCCTGTCCTGCCCTCTCCTGTCCTGCCGGACATGCCCGCGTGACCGGCCGCACGCCTCAACCGTCCCGGTCGGTTCGCCCGCCGCCGGTCCTCGCCGACGTCACCCGGTTCCGCAGCCGTCCGGCCTCCGCGAGGGTCCTCGCCGCCGTGGCGGCCAGCGCCGGGCGGCCGCGGACGAAGCGGCGGGCGGCCCGGACCGGCTCCCGCCCCAGCCGGAACGCGGCCCCGCCCGGCCCCGGGCACACCACCGCGCCCTCGTACACCCACAGGTCGCGGGTCTTGAGCGTCGTCTTGTAACGGGCCGGACCGCTGCCCAGGTCGACCAGCCGGACCCCGTCGGCCGCGGCGGCCTCCAGCATCCGCAGGTGCAGCACCAGTCCGGGGGAGAACTTGCCGTAGGCGCGGTCGTACGCCGGGAACCACCAGGAGAGCACCGTGGGCGAGCGCAGCCCGAAGTGGGCGGCCACCGGCCGGTCACCGGCGTACAGCACGGAGAGCAGTCCCCGGCACTCGGGGTCGTCGCCGCGGGCGAGCAGGTGCACCAGGCCGCTGATCCACTCCTGCGCGAACCGGTCCCGCCGGCCGGTGCGGCGGTACTGCGCGGACTTCCAGCGCATCAGCTCCCGCAGCACGGCCGGGTCGTGGGAGTCGTACACGAACCGCACCTCGCCGACCTGGCGGACGAGTCTGCGTTCCTTGGCGAGCGTCTGTCTGACGAAGCCGGGTGCGCTGCCGCGCAGCTTCTCCAGGTAGTGGCCGAAGCCGCCGTCGAGGTCGACGACCGGCACGGCCAGTTCCTCGGCCGCGTACGGCGCGAACGCGTGCTGCCCCTCTGCCAGGTTGTCGAACTCCCACGACGACAGGGAGCAGGCCCGCAGCAACCGGCGGGCGTCGAGGCGCACTTGTGGGCTCAGCACGGCGCCCTGGCTGTCGGAGACGCCGAGCCCGACGGCCCGGCCCCGCCCGAAGGTGCCCCGCTCGAAGGGGAAGTACCCGACCGGTGTGCCGTCCTCCTGAAGGACCGCGACCCTGGTCCCGGCCCGGAACCGCCCCACGGCACGGGTGAACCCCGGGTCCAGGAAAGGGTTTTGCGGTACCTCGGCACCGGCGCCCAGTTCCCTCCACCTCTTCATGTCGTCCGGGCCCAGTTCGTCCGGCCGCAGCACGCGGATGCGCTTGCTCGGCATGGATCTGCCTCCTGTGTCGTGGGATGCGGGACACACGAAGACCTGTTCGTCGCCGTCGGCCGGCTCAGGCAGTCGACGGGCCGCGCGGAACAGGCCACGGTCGTACTGCCGTTCAGCAGCGGAACGTCTGCGACTCCACCGCGGCCGGGGTGAGCGGGCCCGCCCCGGAGCGCCCGGTGACCCCCGCGGCACCCGGGTCCGCGGCGGCGCGGGCCGTCGTGTCCTCCCGAGCGGGGTCACCGGCGACGGCGTGGCCGACTCCGGTGGCACCCGCGGGCCGCGCGGAGCGGACCACCGCACGGCGGACGGTCGTGTCCCGCTCGCAGGGACACGGTTCCCGGACACTCTCCTCGCCGGAGCGGACCTCCCGGGCGTCCGGGGGGTTAGAGGCGTCCGAGGGGTCCGGTGCGTTCGCGGCGCCGGCGTACGCGCGGTCCGCCGTCGCGACGGACACAGTCACGGACACGGACGCGGGCACGGGCACGGACGCGGGGACGGGCACGGACGCGGGCACGGGGACGGGGACGGGGACGGGGACGGGCACGGACGCGGGGCCGCCCTGTGGCGGCTGCGGCACGAAGAGGTGGAGCAGCAGCACCGACGCCAGCAGCAGCACCGCCGCTGCCCACGGACGCCGCACCATCGGACTCCAGCCCCTGCGTCAGGCGGGGGGACAGAGGTGTCCGGCCCGGGCAGTCCCCCGAACACGCCGGGCCGCGCCCTCCAGTAGGCCGACCCCGTCCCGGCCCGTCAACCCCTCGCGGCGGACCGATTCGACGTGCCGCGACCGCTCGGTGGCCGCATCGGGCCGGCGTCATCCGCTCACGCGGCACCGGTGACGGGGACGGCACCGGTGCCGCGTGAGCGGCGCGGCCGGTGCGGTCGGCGGAACTCGCCTCAGTGGACGGCGGCGGCGCGGGCCAGGACGTCGGTGACCTGCTCGCGGACCGCGGCGCGGGCCTCGGCGGGCAGGGATCCGAGGGGGCCGGCGTCGAGGGCGTCGGTGACCTGCCCGGCGTCGGGACCGGCGTCGGTGGTCTCGCCGAGCACCTCGTAGCCGTCGCGGACGGCCACCCTGAGCCGCCGGTGGCCGCTGTCGTCGGCGTGCACGGCGCAGGCGACGACCAGCGGCGGCGGGCCGCCCGCCGCGGCCGGCAGCTTGCGGTAGCCGGTGACCACCGGCGTGTTCCAGCGCAGGGCGAGCAGCAGGTGACGCTTGGCCAGTACCTCGCCGAGGTCGGTCTCGTAGCTCCGGTCCTGGACCAGCACCGTGGCACGGGCGTCCAGGACGAGCGCGGCGGGGAGCAGGCACCGCAGGGTGCTGCCCACGATGTTGCCGCCGACCGTGGCCGCCCGGCGCACCGCTCCGGTGCCCACCGTGGCGGCCGCCGCGCGCAGTACCTCCGGTACCCGGTCGTCGACCTGGTGCAGCAGCACGGCCGCGCCCAGCCTGCCGGGCCCGATCTCGTTCGCCTCCGGCAGCTTGCGCAGCGACATCGCCAACTCCGGGAACCCGTCGCGCTGCCAGCCGGCCCAGACGAGCGTCGCGCCGCCGACGGGCACCGCGCCCTGGGCGAGGTACTCCTGCGCTTCGGACACGGACGTGGGCAGACGCAACAGCACGGCAGCCGACCTGCCTTCCTCGGAGCTGGGTGGCTGCGGCGCGGGCCTCGGGTGGGGCGCGTCCTCGACCACATGATCGCTGGCACAGCGCATTGTGCCCGCGCACGCGGGGGCGCGTACAGGGCTCATGCCGGTACCTCGTGCGCCTCTGGCGCGCCGGCACGCGGCCGCGGGTACGGACGACTGCTCGACGAATGTACTCGAACTGGCTTCGCTGGTAGGGGCGTTCGGGATATCTCGCGTCCGCCGCAGCTCCCGGGCCGCGCGCACCAGCGCTGACCTGGAACGGTCGCGGTCGGTCGCGGTCGGCGTCACCGTGCCCGGTGCGCGGCTCGGTCCGAGCCCTCCGAGCCCTCCGAGCCCTCCGGGTCCGCCTCGACCCGGCCGGCCAGCCGCTCGTGGCGCTGCCGGGCGGCCTGCGGAGTGCCCAGGCCCAGACCGAAGGCGATCTCGTGCCAGGTCATGCCCCGCCCCCTGGCCATCGTGAGCAGCCCGGCCTCCAACTCGTCCAGCTCGCCGCGGATCAGGGGGACGAGGCTCAGCGCGGCCGTGATGTCGGCCCGGTCCACCTCCGGCTCGCCCTCGTCGGGCAGCGCGGCCCCGCTCAGCAGGAACGACACCAGCCGGACGGCCTCGTGCGGGCCGAGCAGCCCCGGGTTGATCTGACGGCGGCGCTGCCCGTCGGTGGCCGCGTGGCGCTCGGCGATGCGGAAGAGGGAGGCGTACACACGCTCGGCACGCGCCTGCTCGGAGTGCGGCGGTGTGAAGACATCGGTCTGCGGAGCGCCGGTGGGCGGTGGGTTCGACGGCATGCCGCCAGCATGCGGCACGACACGAATCGACGTCAACGCTATATGTTGAACTCTCTGTTCAACTGGGAAAGGAACGTCCCGTGCCATCCGTGCGCCGTGTCTCCCACGACTTCCTGGAGCGTCAGGGGCTGACCACCGTCTTCGGCAACCCGGGCTCCAACGAGCTGCCCTTCCTCGCCGAGCTGCCCGACGGCTTCCGGTACGTGCTGGGCCTGCACGAGGGTGCCGTCGTCGGCATGGCCGACGGTTATGCCCAGGCCACCGGCCGGCCGGCGCTGGTCAACCTGCACGCCGCCGCCGGCTCCGGGAACGCGATGGGCGCGCTGACCAACGCCGTCGCCGCCCGCACCCCGCTGGTGATCGTGGCCGGGCAGCAGGTGCGGTCGGCCATCGGGCTGGAGGCGAACCTGACCAACGTCGACGCGCAGGCGCTGATGAAGCCGCTGGTCGGCTGGGCGGCGGAACCCGCCTGCGCCCAGGACGTGCCGCGGGCGCTCGCCCAGGCGGTCTTCGAGGCCCGGCTCCAGCGACGGCCGACCTGTCTCTCCGTCCCCTACGACGACTGGGCGGCCGACGCGGGCGACAACAGCCTCGCGCTGCTGGAGCGGCGGGTCGACCGCGCCCTCGCACCGGACCCGGCGCAGCGCCGCCGCCTCGCGGAACTGGTCGCCTCCGCCCGGCGGCCCGCGCTGGTGCTGGGCGGCGACGTCGACTCGGCGGGCCTGTTCGACGACGCCGTACGGCTCGCCGAGCGGCTGGGCGGGCCGGTGTGGGCGGCGCCGTCGCTCTTCCGGCTGCCCTTTCCCAACCGCCACCCGCTCTTCCGGGGGGTGCTGCCCGCCGGCATCGCGCCGGTCTGCGCGGCGTTCGAGGGACACGACCTGGTGCTGGTGCTCGGCGCGCCCGTCTTCCGCTACCACGAGTACCTGCCCGGCCGGTATCTGCCCGAGGGCACCCGCCTGCTCCAGGTCACCGAGGACGCCTCGGCCGCCGCGCGGGCGCCGGTGGGCGAGGCACTGGTGGCCGGAACCGGGGCCGTGGTCGGGGAACTGCTGAAGGCACTCGACGCGCACGGCGCCCACGCCACCCACCCCGCCCACGACGCACCCGCCGAGCCCTACCGCCCGCTTCCCGAGCCGCACACCGCCGAGGGACCGCGCCTGCACCCCGAGGAGGTGTTCGCCGCGCTGCGCGACGAGTCACCCGAGGACACCGCGTACGTGGTCGAGTCGACCTCGACCGCCTCCGCGTGGTGGCGCCAGATGGACCTTCGCCGGCCGGGCTCGTACTACTTCCCGGCGGCCGGCGGGCTCGGTTTCGGGCTGCCGGGCGCGGTGGGCGTCGCGATGGGCTCACCCGGGCGGCCGGTGGTCGGCGTGGTCGGCGACGGCTCGGCCAACTACGGCATCACCGCCCTGTGGACGGCGGCGCAGCACCGGGTGCCGCTGACGATCGTGCTGCTGCGCAACGGGACGTACGGGGCGCTGCGCTGGTTCGGCGGCCTGCTCGGCGTGCCGGACGCCCCGGGCCTGGACGTGCCGGGTCTGGACTTCACCCGCATCGCGGCGGGCTACGGGGTGCCCGCCCGCCACGCGACCGGCACCGCGGAACTCCGCGCGCTCCTCGCCGAACCCACCGACGGCCCCCGCCTGGTCCAGGTGGACACGGCGCTGACCACGCCCTCCTGACAGCGACGGCCGCCGGGACGCCTCACCTCACCGCTCCGGTGGGCTCGGCCAGGGGGCCTCGCCGACGCGCGTGCGGCGCGGGCCGGGGTGAGGATCGGTGGATGGGTTTCGTGCTGCCGGTCCTCTTCGCGCTTCTCGCCGCGTTCAGCAACGCGTCGGCCACCGTGCTCCAGCGGCGGGCCGCGCTGACCGTCCCGCAGTCCCAGGGGTTCCGGCTCTCCCTCATCCTCGATCTGCTGCGGCGGCCGGTGTGGCTGGCGGGGATGGTCGCCGTGGTCGTCGCCGGGGTCGCGCAGGCGGTGGCGCTGGCGACCGGCCCGCTGACCCTCGTCCAGCCCCTGTTCGTGCTGGAACTCCCGCTGGCCCTGCTGCTGGCCTCCATGACGACCGGGCGGCGCATGCCGCGCGTGATGTGGCAGGCGGTGGTCGCCGTGGTCGCCGGGCTCGGCGTCGCGCTGGGGGCGGCGGCACCGGGTCACGGGCAGGACGACGTGACACTGGCCCGCTGGCTGCCCGCGCTGGTGGCCTGCGGCGTCGGCACCGTCCTGCTGGCCGGGGCGGGGCTGCGGCGGCCGGTCGGCAAGGCGCGGGCCGGGTGCCTCGGCGCGGCCACCGCCGTCTGCTATGCGCTGACCGCAGCACTGATGAAGGACGCCATGCGGGTACTGGACACCGACGGCCTCACCGGCTTCCTGACCACCTGGCAGACCTACGGCTTCGCCGCGGCCGGGGTGGGCGCGGTACTGCTCCTCGAACACGCCATGCAGGGCGGCCCGTTGGTCGCCTCGCAGCCCGCCCTCACCCTCGGCGACGCCACGGTCAGCCTGCTGCTAGGCGTACTGCTCTACCAGGAGGGCATCCGCACCGGCTGGTGGCTGCTGCCACAGGTGCTGGGTGTCGCCCTGATCGTGGTGGGCGTGCTGGTCCTCGCCCGGCGCGGGGTCGACCTGCGCCCGGGCCGCTGACTCCGACGCCGCCGAACCGCCGCCGGACCACCCCCGAACCGTCGCCGCGCCCCCGCACGGCCGCGCCGGTCCGCCGCCCCCGTCGTCGTCCCGTCGTCCCGTCGTCCCGTCGTCCCGTCGTCCGTCGTCGGCCGGGCGGGTGACCTCGGCGTACTCCGTCCGAGTGGTGCGTCGGCGTACTCGGTCGTAGCGTCGTATCGACCACGTACCGGGGCGGTGAAGCGGGCCCCGGGCAGACGGGCGGAGCGGACATGCGCGGACATGCGATGAGGACGGCGGTCACGATCTGTGCCGCCGCGGCGCTCGCGGCACCCCTGACGGCGGCCTCGGCCGCGCCCTCGACCGAGCCCGGCCCGCGGCCGGCGCGGGATCCCGTGCTGGTGGACTGCCAGGGACGCCCCGAGGTGCGTCCCGGCTCCTACCTGGTCGCCTGCGGGGACGGCAACAGCAGGCTGGACTCGCTGCACTGGGCGCGCTGGGACGCGGGCGGGGCGGTCGGCCGGGGCGTCAACGTCGTCAACGACTGCGACCCCTACTGCGCGGCCGGCACGTTCCGCTCGTACCCCGTGACCGTCCGGCTGGAGTCGCCGGCCGCGGGCGAGACCTCGCGGCGGCACTACACCCGCATCACCCTGACCTACACCGACGGCCGGCCGGCGGGCTACCCGGCCCAGGTCAGCTACCCGCTCCTGGGCTGAGAGCCGTCGCGGACCCGGCGGCCCGGCCGGAGGACGGCGCCCGGCCGGAGGACGGCACGGCGGTCTCCGGCCGGGGCGCCGCCGGTCAGCCCTCCCAGGTCCAGTCGGTGACCTCGGGCAGGTCGACGCCGTGCTCGCGGATGTGGTCGTGGTGGCGCAGCCGGACGTCCTCCATCCGCTGGCGGACGGCGGCGGCGCGCACGGCGAGGCCCGGCACGCGGTCGATGACGTCCATGACCAGGCGGTAGCGGTCGAGGTCGTTGCCGACGACCATGTCGAACGGGGTGGTCGTGGTGCCGATCTCCTTGTAGCCGCGTACGTGCAGGTTGCCGTGGCCGGTGCGGCTGTAGGCCAGCCGGTGGATCAGCCAGGGGTAGCCGTGGTACGCGAAGATGACCGGCCGGTCGGCGGTGAACAGGCCGTCGTACTCGAAGTCGCTCATCCCGTGCGGGTGTTCGCCGCTCGGCAGCAGCCGGGCGATGTCGACGACGTTGACGACCCGGACGGCGAGTTCGGGCAGGTGGCGGCGGAGCAACTGGGCGGCGGCCAGCACCTCCAGGGTGGGGACGTCGCCGGCGCAGGCGAGGACGGCGTCGGGTTCGCGGCTGCCGTCCTCGGTGCCCGCCCAGTCCCAGATGCCGGCGCCGCGCGCGCAGTGCGCCCTCGCCTGGTCCATGGTCAGCCAGTCGAAGGTGGGCTGCTTGCCGGCCACGATGACGTTGACGTAGTCGCGGCTGCGCAGGGCGTGGTCCGCGACCGAGAGCAGGGTGTTGGTGTCCGGCGGCAGGTAGACCCGGACCGCCTCGTGGCTCTTGTTGAGGATGTGGTCCACGAAGCCGGGGTCCTGGTGGGAGAAGCCGTTGTGGTCCTGGCGCCACACGTGCGAGGTGAGCAGGTAGTTGAGGGAGGCGATGGGGGCGCGCCAGGGCAGTCGCCTGGTCACCCGGAGCCACTTGATGTGCTGGTTGACCATCGAGTCGACGATGTGGACGAACGCCTCGTAGCAGGAGAACAGCCCGTGCCGGCCGGTGAGCAGGTAGCCCTCCAGCCAGCCCTGGCAGGTGTGCTCGGAGAGGATCTCCATGACCCGGCCGTGCGGGTCGAGGTCCTCGTCGACCGGGAGGGTCCGTTCCTGCCATGCCTTGCCGCTGGCGGCGTAGACGGCCTGGAGGCGGTTGGAGGCGGTCTCGTCGGGGCCGACCAGGCGGAAGTCGCGGCGGTCGGCGGTGGCGGCCATCACGTCCCGGAGCAGCTCGCCGAGGACGTGGGTGGGTTCGTGGGTGCCCCCGCCGGGCTTGTCGACGGTGACGGCGTGGGTGTCCAGCGACGGCAGGGGCAGTTCGCGCAGCAGCAGTCCGCCGTTGGCGTACGGGGTGGCGCCCAGCCGGCGGGCGCCTTCCGGTACGTACTCCAGGATCTCGGGGCGGGGGGCGCCGCGCTCGTCGAAGAGTTCCGCGGGCCGGTAGGAGCGCAGCCACTGCTCCAGTTGCCGCAGGTGGTCGGGGTTGTCCCGGACCGCGGTCAGGGGGACCTGGTGGGCGCGCCAGGTGCCCTCGACGGGGAGGCCGTCGACCTCGGCGGGGCCGGTCCAGCCCTTGGGGGTGCGCAGCACGATCACCGGCCAGCGGGGGCGTTCGGTGACCCCGTCCTCGCGGGCTCCGCGCTGGAGTGCGGCGATGCGGTCGAGGGCGGTGTCCATGGCGCGGGCCATGGCGCGGTGCACGGCGGCCGGTTCATCGCCGCTGACGTGCAGGGGGTCGTGGCCGTAGCCGCGCAGGAGGGCGTCGAGTTCGTCCTCGGGGAGCCGGGCCAGGACCGTGGGGTTGGCGATCTTGTAGCCGTTGAGGTGCAGGACGGGCAGGACGGCGCCGTCGTGCACCGGGTCGAGGAACTTGTCGGAGTGCCAGGACGCGGCCAGCGGGCCGGTCTCCGCCTCGCCGTCGCCGATGACGCAGGTGACCACGAGGTCCGGGTGGTCGAAGGCGGCGCCGTAGGCGTGGGCGAGCGAGTAGCCCAGTTCGCCGCCCTCGTGGATGGAGCCGGGGGTCTCGGGGGCGACGTGGCTCGGTACGCCGCCGGGGAAGGAGAACTGCTTGAACAGGCGGGCCATCCCGGCCGCGTCCCGGGTGATGTCCGGGTAGGTCTCGGTGTACGTGCCCTCCAGCCAGGAGTTGGCGAGGACGGCGGGCCCGCCGTGGCCGGGGCCCCAGACACACAGGGCGTCGAGGTCCCGCGCCTTGATCACCCGGTTGAGGTGGGTGTGGACGAGGTTGAGGCCGGGTGAGGTCCCCCAGTGCCCGAGCAGCCGCGGCTTGACGTGTTCCGGGCGCAGTTCCTCGGTGAGCAGCGGGTTGGCCATGAGATAGATCTGGCCGACGGCGAGATAGTTCGCGGCGCGCCAGTGAGCGTCCAGGGCGGCGGTCTCCTGGTCCGACAGCTCGGTCGGCGCCTGTTGCGGGTCGGCGGACATCAAGGGTCCTTTCGGTGTCGGGACAGCGGACGGGCCGAAGAGGGTGCCGGTGCCATCCCACCACCCTTCGCGGTCGGCACGGGTACCCGACAGGGCCGTTCGGGTCACCTTCCGCTTTCCGGGACGCCGTGACCTCCCGCTCCCGGGCCGGAAGGGAACGGGGCCGCCGTCGGCGCCGACTCCGACGGGGGCCCCGCCGCGGCAGCGCCTACCCCGGCTCGCGGCACGCACGCCGGTGCCGACGGCGGGCCGGAGGGGGCGAATTTTGCATGTCGTGCATCTTTGCATAGCATGCAAGTCATGTCGGAGGGGGTGCCGTGGGAGACGGGCTGAGAGAGCGCAAGAAGCGTGCGACGCGCGCCGCTCTCACCGAGGCGGCGGTGCGTCTGGCCGCCGAGCACGGGGCGGAGAAGGTCACCGTGGAGGCGATCAGCGCCGCCGCCGGCGTCTCCGTGCGGACGTTCTTCAACTACTTCGACACCCGCGACGACGTCTTCGTCCTGACCGGCGCGGAGACCGGCGCCCACGTACGCCGGGCGCTGCTCGCCGCCCCGGCCGCGCTCTCCCCGCTGGAGGCCCTGCGCGACGCCCTCGCGGCGGAGCTGGCCGAGGCCGAACAGCAGCACGAACTGTGGAGGCTGCACGGCGAGGTGCTGCGGGCCGCGCCGCACCTGCTGGTACGCACCATCGGCGCGCATCTGGCCGACGAGACCGAGCTGGCCGAGGCCGTCGCCGAACGACTGCGTCCCGGCGCCGTCCCGCTCGCGGCGGCGGCATCGGCCGCCTGCGACGAGGAACGGCGCAAGGCGCTGGAGCTGTACCCCCGGCTGCTGGCCGCCGTGGCGGTCACCGCCGTCCGGGTCAGCCTCGACCACTGGTGCGCCCGTCAGGAGGAACGCGCCTTCAGCGACGTGTTCCAGGACGTGTTCACGCTCCTCGCCACCGGACTGCCGGCGCCGCCCGCGTAGGTCCTCCGCCCTTCCCCGGCATCCTCCCCTCGGTCGCCCGGCGTCGCGCCGCGGCACCGCCGTCCCCTTGTCCGACTCCGACCGCGCGTCCCGGGCACCGCACGGGCCTGCGGAAACCGGTCCACGCGAACCACCGATCCCCCTCCCACCGATCCCCCTCACCGTCGAAAGAGAAGTCGTGACCGCAACCCAGGCGCCCGCCGCCGCGCCGCCCAGTTCCATGACGCAGAAGCAGATACTCCAGGCCATGTCGGGCCTGATGGCCGGCATGTTCGTCGCCATCCTGGCGGGCACCGTGGTGTCCAACGCGCTGCCGACGATCATCGCCGACCTGGGCGCCGGCCAGTCGTCCTACACCTGGGTCGTCACCGCCGAGCTGCTCGCGATGACCGCGACCGTGCCCCTGTGGGGCAAGCTGTCCGACCTGTTCAACAAGAAGCTGCTGCTCCAGCTCTCGCTGGGGATGTTCGTGATCGGCTCGCTGCTGGCGGGCTTCTCGCACGGTGTGGAACTGCTGATCTTCAGCCGGGTCGTGCAGGGCATCGGCGCCGGCGGTCTGACCGCGCTCGCGCAGGTCGTCATGGCCTCCGTCATCCCGCCCCGTGAACTGGGCAAGTACTCCGGCATCTTCGGCGCCGTCTTCGCCGTGGGCACCGTGGCCGGGCCGCTGGTCGGCGGTGTCCTGGTCGACACCTCCTGGCTGGGCTGGCGCTGGTGCTTCTTCATCGGCGTACCGTTCGCGCTGCTCGCCATCGCACTGCTGCAGCGCACTCTGAAGCTGCCCACCGTGAAACGCCAGGTGAAGATCGACTGGCTGGGCGCCTTCCTGATCGTCGCCGGTGTCTGCGCACTCCTCATCTGGGTGTCGCTGGCGGGCAACCAGTTCGACTGGGCCTCCTGGCAGACCGCCGCGCTCGTCGTCGGCGGCGTGCTGCTGCTGGCCGTCGCGGTCTTCGTCGAGTCGCGCACCGCCGAGCCGGTCATCCCGCTCGACATCTTCAAGAACCGCACGGTCACCCTCACCACCGTCGCCAGCCTCCTGGTCGGTGTCGCCATGTTCGGCGGGACCGTCTTCCTCTCCCAGTACTTCCAGGTCTCGCTGGGCAAGTCGCCGACCGTCGCCGGTCTGATGAGCCTGCCGATGATCCTGGGTCTGCTGGTCTCCTCCACCATCGCCGGGCAGCTCATCAGCCGCACCGGCAAGTGGAAGCGGTACCTGGTGGCGGGCGCGATCGTGATGACCGTCGGTCTCGCCCTGCTCTCCCTGATCGACGCCGACACCCACTTCGGCCTGCTCAGCCTCTACATGGCGGTCCTCGGCATCGGTGTCGGCCTGCTGATGCAGAACCTGGTGCTCGCCGCCCAGAACGACGTCCCCGCCGCCGAACTGGGCGCCGCGACCTCCGTGCTGTCCTTCTTCCGCAGCATGGGCGGCACCATCGGCACCTCCGTCCTCGGCGCGGTCCTCGCCAACCGGGTCGCCACCGAGATGACCAAGGGACTGAAGGACGCCGGTGTGGCCGGCGCGGCCGGGGGCGGCGAGGGTGCTCTCCCCGACATGTCCACGCTGCCCGCCCCGATGCGGGAGATCGTGGAGCACGCCTACGGTGTCGCGACCGCCGACCTGTTCCTCGTCGCCACGCCGTTCGCGCTGCTCGCGCTGGTCGCCGTGGTCTTCATCAAGGAGAAGCCGCTGAAGACCACCAGTGGTCTGGAGCGGCTCGCCGAGGAGTCCGGCGCGGTGGCCCCGGCGGTCGCGGACAAGGGTCCCGCCGCTCCCGTGGCCTGAACCGGGTCCGTTCCTACGGCCGAGTCCGACGGCCGAGTCCGACGGCCGAGTCCGACGGCCGAGTCCGACGGCCGAGGGGCCGCCCGCATCGCGCGGGCGGCCCCTCGGCCGCTTGCGAGCGGGGCGGGCGGGGCGGCAGGCTGCGGTGATGGCCACTTTGCTGATCGTCCACCACACGCCGTCGCCGAACTGCCAGGCACTGCTGGAGGCCGTGGTCTCCGGGGCGAGCGCGCCGGAGATCGAGGGTGTACGGGTGGTGCGGCGGGCCGCGCTGTCGGCGGCCGTCCCCGACGTCCTGGAGGCCGACGGCTACCTGCTGGGCACCCCGGCCAACCTCGGCTACATGTCCGGCGCCCTGAAGCACTTCTTCGACCAGGTCTACTACCCGTGCCTGGACACGACGCGCGGCCGGCCGTTCGGCGCCTATGTGCACGGCGGCAACGACACCACGGGCGCGGTGCGCTCCATCGAGTCGGTCACCACGGGCCTCGGCTGGCGGCCCGCCGCACCGCCGCTGACCCTGACCGGCGAGCCGGGCCGGGCCGACCTGGAGGCATGCCGTGAACTGGGCGCGACGCTCGCCGCCGGTCTGATGGAGTGAGCCGGCCCCGGTGGCGGCGCCAGGGCGCGACACCCGGTGATGTTCGCGTTCAGGCCGCTGGTCAGGACCGGGCTCCGGCACTCAGCCTTTGCCGAAGTGCACCGCGGGGAAGGCGCCCGCCGCTCTGAGGGTTGCGGAGAAGCCGCCGGCCAGTTCGGTGAGGCGTGCGGTGGCGGCCGGGCCGAGGTGGTCGTACGGGGCGGCGTCGAGGCGGTCGGTGAGCGCCTCGGTCTCGGCGCGCAGGGTCGCGCCCGACTCCGTGAGATCCCCCGCCTCGTCCAGCAGGCCACGCTCGCGCAACCGGTCCCGGGCGGTCTCCCATTGCCGCGCGGACCACCCGCGGGTCCGCATGAACAGTGCCGATGTCGGTGCCGTGCCGGTGGCGTTGTGCAGGACCAGCGCCTCGATGCCGGACAGGCCGGCGACCGCCAGGGCGGCGAGGTGACCGTCACCCCGGTGCTCGCGCAGCAGCGTCGCGGCGTGCCACAGGGCCAGGTGCGGCTCCTCGGGCACCGGGAGGCCGGCGTGCGCGGCGTACAGCGGGCGCGCCTCGCGACGGCATGCCTCGGTGGCGCGCAGCGCCAGCCCGGTTGTTTCGGCCAGCTCCTTCGACGCGAGGACCTCCGGTCCGAGCTGTCGTCGCAGCATCCGGTCCACGCCGCGCAGTACCGCCGCGCGCACCGCCTCCGGTGTGGTGACCGTCCACGCGGCGGGGATGTACCGCTTCACATGCTCGTGGTTGAAGTTGTAGAACGCCGCCGTGACCGTGCCCGCGCCGACCGCACCGAGCGGGGCGGCGCGGCCCGCGTAGTAGGACATGGCCCCGCGCTCCAGCCCGAGCGCCGCGAGTGCGTCCTGCCGCTCCGGTGCGAAGTACACAGCTGAGTGCAGGGGGCTGACGGCGTGGTGGCAGTGGCGGCCTGTGCTCGCCGGGAAGGCAGTCATGCTGTGGCTCCGGTGTCGGTGATCAGGTGTGGTGGTGTGGCCGGGCGGGTGAGGCGCATCAGCCTTCCTGCCCGGGTTCCTGGTGGGTGCGGTCGGTCAGTGCGGCCGCGGTCCGGGTGAGGTGCCGGATCAGTACCTCGGCTGCGGTGTCGGCGTCGCGGGCCAGCGCCGCCTCCTCCAGTCGGCAGTGCTCGGCGGCGCCGTCCCGGCCGGGGTTGCGGTGCGCCGACCAGCGGCGGGCCAGCTCGCTCGCGGTCCACAGCCGGTCGAAGGTCTCCAGCAGGACGAGGTTGCCGCACCCCTCCAGCAGCGTGCGGTGGAAGAGGCGGTGGGCTTCGGCCCAGGCGCCGCTGTAGTGCTCGCCCTCCTCCGGCACGTACGCCGGGGTGCGGGCCAGCCGATGGTGGGCGGCACGTACGCGGGCTTCCCAGTCGACGTCGCCGCGTTCGACGGACAGGCGCAGCATGACCGGTTCGATGGTCCGGCGGGCCTCCGCGATCTCCTGCCAGCGGCGGTCGGAGTAGGCCGGGACGGCGAAGCCGCGGTTGGGCAGCCGGTCGGCGAGGCCCTCGCCGACCAACCGCACGAGCGCCTCGCGCACCACGGCCAGGCTCACGCCCTGCTCCTTGGCCAGCTCCTGGGGTTTGAGGGCGTCACCGGGGGCGTGGTCCCCGCGCATGATCGCCTCCCGCAGGTGTGTGTGGACCCGCTCGGAGAGCATCCGCTTCCCCGCCGGGGCCGAGGTGTGAGTCGTCTGAGTCATGCCTACAGAATAGACGATGAGGAAGATAATCGATTACCAGTGTTATGGTCGATCTCGTGGTGAGGGAAACGCGACGGCGACGCCTCCCGGCGTCGCCGCGGCGGGACCTCCGCCGGCCTCCGGCCGCACCACCCCCCCCAGCAGCACGGTTTGAAAGGAACGACGTGACGAGCTCCAACGACCCCTTTGCCCGCCTCCCCGAGGCGGCCTCTTTCACCGTGGTCAGCACCACCGTCACCGACGGCGCCGCCTGGCCGGTCGAGCAGTACTCCGGCCTCTCCGGCGTTCCCGGCGGGAAGGACGTCTCCCCGCAGCTCTCCTGGAGCGGCGCCCCGGACGGCACCAGGAGCTACGCGGTCACGGTGTACGACCCCGACGCCCCGACCGGGTCCGGTTTCTGGCACTGGGCGGTCGCCGACATCCCCGCCACCGTCACCGAGTTGCCCGAGGGCGCCGGCGACGACACCGGGCCGGGCCTGCCCGACGGTGCCTTCCAACTGCCCAACGATGCCCGCGCGGCCCGCTTCATCGGCGCCGCCCCGCCGGCCGGACACGGCCCGCACCGCTACTTCACCGTGGTGCATGCCCTCGACGTCGAGACCATCGGCGTCCCCGCCGACGCCACCCCGGCCGCCCTCGGCTTCACCATGGCCGGCCACATCCTCGGCCGCGCCGTCCTGACCGCCACCGCCGAGACTCCCGCCTGACGAACAGCCATGAGGCCCGAGGCCCGCCCGGCGGGCCTCGGCTCAGCGGCACGGAGGCAGGCGGCGGCCCTCGCCCGGCAGGGGTCCGCACCCACCTGGCCACCGACGGGAATTCGACGCGGGCGGCGTGTTCAAGGCGGTATGGGCCGATGAGTCGTTTGGGATGGCGGAGCCCCCGCCCCGCATGCTACTTGTAACCATGTGAGCACGCAGGGTAGTTGCCCGTGAAGGTTACGGCGCCCGGTCCGCGGGACGCGGCCCGTGAGCGCGAGTGGTCCGCCGCAGCCCTGCTGCTGTTGCTGTGCTCGGCGTCGGTGGTGGGCTGGGCGGTCCTGTGCCTCTTGCGTCCCTCCGAGGGGGGCGGGCCGGGCCTGCCGGCGGAGTTGGCGACGGCGCTGGTCTGCCTGCCCTGTACCGTGCTGGGCTTCGTGGTGCTGACGCGGCCCGGCGACCGTGCCACGGGCTGGCTGCTGCTGGTCGCCGGCACCGGACTGGCCCTCCCCCTGCTCACCGGGCGGCTGATGTCACTCGGTGATCCCGGGCCACGCGTGCTGCTCGCCGCGCACCTCTTCGCGCAACTCTGCGCGCTGGCGCACGGATACGCGTCGGCCGTGCTCCCGCTGACCTTCCCGGCCCCGCACCGGGCCGGGCGGTGGCTGCGCGGCTACGCGGTACTGCTGCTGGCGGCGTTCCTCGTCCTGGTCCTGGTGGCCACGGCTCTCGAACAGCCGCCCGGCGGTGGGCCGCATCCTCTCGCCGACACCGGGTGGGCGCGCCTCGCCCACACCGTGCGGGAACAGTGCGTCGCGGCGAACATCTCACTCGTCGTGGTGTGCGCCGTGGTCAACGTGTCCGTGATCATGGCGAGATGGAAACACGCGCTCCGCGTCCACCGGCGCGGGGTCGCCTGCTTCGCCGTCGTCTACGGACCCTGGGCGTACATGGACGTCGTCGAGGAGATCCCCCTGGCCCCGGCCTGGGCCGTGTACTCGGCGTACCTCGTCGGCGCCGCGGCGTGGTACACGGCGGTGGTCCGCCTGCTCCGCCGCGACGAGAGGTGGCAGCTCGGCCGGGCCAGTCGCCGGGTCCTCCGCACGGCGTTGGTCGTCATCGTCGTCGTGGTCGGCTGCACGGCCGCCGCCGTCGCGGTGGCCACCGTGCTGCCCGGCACGGACCGCCCGGGAGCCCTGGTGGTGGCCGTCGTCGCGGTGCTGATCGGTTCCGGACTGCGCCCCCTCCTCTCCTGGGCGGGCCGGAGCGTGGACCGGCTCTTCCACGGTGACGGCGCCCGCCCCTACGAGGCGGTGCGCGCTCTGGCCCGGCAGTTGCGGGAGGCGCCCGAGCCCCCGGACGTGCCGCTCGCCCTGTGCCGCTCGGCGACCTCGTCCTTGCGTTTCCCGTCCGCGCTGGTGGACGTGACCACCCGCTCCGGTCCCCGGGTGATGGCCGCCGCGGGCGCCGCCTGGGACGGGCGCGACGGCTTCGAGTTCCCGCTGTGCCACCGGGGAGAACTGATCGGCACCCTGCGGGTGGCGCCTCGGCCGGGCGAGGACCGGCTCCCGGCGGGCGACGCCGAACTGCTGCGACTCCTCGGTGACCAGGCGACGCCCGTCATGGCGGCGCTGCGCCTGCTGGAGGACGTCCGGGTGGCGCGGCGTGCGCTGGTCGTGGCCCGGGAGGAGGAGCGGCGGCGGCTGCGCCGGGAACTCCACGACGGGCTCGGCCCCCTGCTGGCGGCGACCCGCCTGCGTCTGGAGACCGCCTTGTCCGCGGTGGACGGCGCCCCCGCGCACCGGGGACGTGACGCGGCCCCGCCGCCGGACTGCCGCGAAGCGCTGCGGACGGCCGTGCTGGGCATCGGGGAGGCGATGACCGAGGCACGGCGGCTCGTCGACGGCCTCGGTCCGGCCGTCCTCGCCGACCGGGGCCTGGTCGCCGCGGTGCGCGACCTCCCCCGCAGACTGGCCGTGCCCGGTCTCACGGTGGTGGTCGCGGTCGATCAGGAACCGGCACCCGTACTGCCCGAAGCGGTGGAGAGCGCGGTGTACAGGATCGCGGCGGAGGCTCTCACCAACACCGTGCGGCACGCCCGCGCGAGGAACTGCGAGATCCGGCTGTACGTCACCGCCGACACCGTGGGGCTGAGCGTCAGCGACGACGGCCGCGGACTGCCCGCGCGCTCGCGCCGCGGTGCGGTCGGGCTGCGGTCCATGACCGAGCGGGCCCAGGATCTGGGCGGCACCTGCCGGGTGTCGAGCGGTCCGCACGGCACCCGGGTGGACGTGGTGCTGCCCACCGCGGACGCCGACGCCCCCTCCCTGCCGGGTCAGGTACGAGCGGCGGCGCGAACCGGGCACCCGGGTGTCGCGAAGGGCGGGCGGCGCGTTCTCTGAGCGGTCACGCCGACCAGCGGTGCGCCGGTCCGTCACCGCGCGAGCCGTGGCGGGCCTCCCCCGTGTGCGGGCAGCGCCCTCGGCCCGTGCGGGCAGCGCCCTCGGCGTATGCGGGCAGCGCCCTCGGCCGGCGGTGGGTCCGCCGCGAACGGGACCGAGGGCGGCGGGCCACGCCGCCGACCGCGCCTGTTCCGTACCCTGGCGGCATGCGCATGCGCCCCACTCTGAGCTGGACCCCCGCGCCGGACCTGCCCCCGGGCACCACGGATCCGCGGCCGGTCGCCGACGCGCTCGGCGCCGGTGGTGTGCTGGTGCTCAGCGGAGCGGGCCTCTCCACCGAGTCGGGCATTCCCGACTACCGGGGCGAGGGCGGCAGCCTGAGCCGGCACACCCCGATGACCTACCAGGACTTCACCGGCGACGCCCAGGCCCGGCGCCGGTACTGGGCCCGCAGCCATCTGGGCTGGCGCACCTTCGGCCGGGCCCGCCCCAATGCCGGGCACCGGGCCGTGGCCGCGTTCGGACGGCACGGGCTGCTGACCGGCGTGATCACCCAGAACGTGGACGGCCTGCACCAGGCCGCGGGCAGCGAGGGCGTCGTGGAACTGCACGGAAGCCTCGACCGGGTCGTCTGCCTGTCCTGCGGCACCTTCAGTCCGCGCCGCGACCTCGCCCGGCGCCTCCACGAGGCCAATCCGGGCTTCGATCCGGTGGCCGCCGGAATCAACCCGGACGGCGACGCGGACCTCACCGACGAGCAGGTCGGAGACTTCCGCGTGGTGCCCTGCACGGTCTGCGGCGGCATCCTCAAACCGGACGTGGTGTTCTTCGGCGAGTCCGTACCGCCGCAGCGGGTCGAGCACTGCCGCGAGCTGGTCCGCGCGGCGACCACCCTGCTGGTCCTGGGCTCCTCGCTGACGGTGATGTCCGGCCTCCGGTTCGTCCGGCAGGCGGCCCAGGCCGGCACACCGGTGCTGATCGTCAACCGCGACCCGACCCGGGGCGACCGGTACGCCGCCACCCGGGTGGCGCTCCCCCTCGGAACGGCCCTCACCACCGTCGCCGACCGCCTGGGCCTCCCCGTCGACGGCGGGAGCACGGCGCGGTAGCCGGACCCGAGCAGTCGGATTCCAGCGGTCGGACCCGAGCGGTCGGACCCGTCCGCCCGCTCCGCCGAAGCGAAGGGAGTCGTCATGGCCCGCCCCCGCACCTCCGCCCGGACCGTGGAGCACCCTGACGTTGCGGAGGTCCCCCTGCAGCGGTTCCTCGAAGCCCTGGTGGACCCCGTCCGGCGCACCGTGGTGGCCCAGCTCGCGGGAGCCGGGAAGGACATCAGTTGCGGCACGTTCGACGTGCCGGTCTCCCTGTCGACCCTGACGCACCACTTCAACGTCCTGCGCGAGGCCGGTGTCATCCGGCAGTACTACGTCGGGACCACCAAGATGAACGCGCTCCGCACCCAGGAGATGGAGGAGCGTTTCCCGGACCTCTTCGCGGCGCTCGTGGCCACCGCCGTACAGGACGAAGCGGGCGCGGCGCGCTGACCGCCCGCGCGGGCGGTCCGCGGCCGGGGCCGTGTGGTTGGCGGCTTTCGGCCTGACCTGCCCGGCCCGGGACGGCACAGAATGGCAGGCACATGCCATAGGAGGCCCGCCGTGAGTCCCACGCGTTCCGAAAGATCCCCGCGAACCGCCGTCCGGACCGCCGTCCGGGCCTTCGTCCAGTCATCCGTCGTACTGGCGCTGCTCTTCGGCTGGTCCGCCACCGCCGCCGGATCCGCCGCCTTCGCCGGGGAGCGGGCGGAGCAGCGGGCGGCGGTCGTCTCGGTGCGCGGGGGCGACACCCTGTACAGCACCAGCACCCGCTGCACCGTCGGGTTCAACGCCCGCTCAGGCGCCACGCAGTACGCGCTCGTTTCGGGCCGGTGCGCCCAGGGCGTGAGCACCTGGTACGCCGACGCCACCCTGACCGTCGGCGCCGGCGTCACCGCGGGGGTGAGTTTCCCGGGCAACGACTACGCGACCGTCCGGTACACCAATACGTCGACGGTCGCCCACCCGGGCGAGGTCTCGCTGGGCGCCGCCGGCACCCTCGACATCACCGGCGCGGCCAATCCCGTCGTCGGGCAGTCGGTCTGCCACGTCGGGCGGACCACCGGGTACCGCTGCGGAACCGTCCAGGCAGTGAACGTCACCGTCAACTACGGCGGGGGAACCGTGTCCGGACTCTTCCGGTCCACCATCTGCTCCGAGCCCGGAGACGTCGGCGGCCCGGCCTTCTCGGGCGGCACGGCTCTCGGCATCATCGTCGGCAGCACCGGGAACTGCACCTCAGGCGGGTTCACCTACTACCAGCCGGTGACCGAGTGGCTGTCGGTGTACGGCCTGAGCGTCTACTGAGGCGCCCACCGCCAGCTCGGCGATGGTGGACAAGGTCAGCGGCACCGCGTCGCTTCCCGCCGCGCCGTCGTGCGGACGTGCCGGGGCGGTCGGGCCCGGCGACGGCCGTGCGGTGTTCCCGGCTCGCGGCGCGTGCCGTTCCTCCGCCGGACGCCGGGGCGTCACCGCCAGGATCACTCGCGGACCCGGTCCGGCAGCAGGATCCCACCTGAGTTCCACTGTCATGTCTACGACGTCAGGAGCACCGGCGTGACCAGGCACCCCCTCAGGCGGCTCACCGTCTGCGCCCTCACCGCGGCCGTCGCCGTCCTCCCGGCCACGGCGGCCGCCGCGCACGGCGGACCCGGCGGTCACGGCCTGCCGTCCGTGCGTCCCCGCGTGGAGACGCCGCCGCTGCGCGACGACGAGGCCGGCGGCAACGCCGACGCCGACGACCCCGCGATCTGGCGGAATCCGGCCGACCCGGACCGCAGCCTCGTCGTCGCCACCGCCAAGGAGGGCGGGCTGCGCGTCTACGACCTCGACGCCGAGGTGGTGCAGTCGGTGCCGGCGCCGCCCGGCCCGGGACCGGACGACGCGCCCGGCCGCTTCAACAACGTCGACCTCGTGCACGGCCTGAGGCTCACCACGGGCCGGGCCGACCTCGCGGTGACCACCGACCGGGGCAACGACCGGCTCCGCGTCTACCGCATCGACCCCGCCTCGCCCGGCCGGCCGCTGACGGACGTCACCGACCCGGCCGCCGCGCCGGTGTTCTCCGCCGACCAGGCCGAGATCAACGAGGAGCGCACCGCGTACGGCCTGGCCACCTGGACCGACCGGACCACCGGCCGCTCCTACGCCCTGGTCAGCCGCCGCGAGCGCACCACCCTCGCCCTGCTGGAGCTGACCGCGACCGCCGGCGGCCGGGTCGGCTACCGCGAGGTCCGCACGCTGGACCTGCCCTCCTCCTTCCGCCTGCCCGACGGCACGTCCTGGTCGCCCTGCGCGGAACCGGGCGAGGCGCCGCAGGTCGAGGGCATGACGGTCGACCCGGTCAGCGGTGTCCTGTACGCCGGTCAGGAGGACGTCGGCATCTGGCGGCTGCGCGCCGACCTCAAGGGCACTCCCCGACTGCTGGACAAGGTCCGGGAGTTCGGGGTTCCGGGCACCTACGACGAGGCCACCGAGGAGTGCGTCGCCGGGGCCGATCCCGGTTACGGCGGCAAGCGGATCAGCACCGACGTCGAGGGCCTGACGCTCCTTCAGGGCAAGGGCGGTGCCGGCCGGCTGCTCGCCTCCAGCCAGGGTGACGACACCTTCGCCGCCTACGACCGGGACACCGGTGCGGGCAACGCCTACGTGGGCGGCTTCCGGGTCACCGCCGCCTCGGCCGCGCTGGACGGCTCCGAGGAGTGCGACGGCGCGGCCGTCCTGAACCAGCCGCTCGGCTCCCGCTATCCCGAGGGTCTGCTCGTCGTCCAGGACGGTCACGACGCCCCCGGCGACGGCGAGACCGCCGTCACCAACTTCAAGTTCGTCGACCTCGGCGACGTGAAGGACGCGCTCGGCGGCTGACCCGGGCGGGCCCGGGAGGGGCCGCGTCGTTCAGTGCCCGGAGGCGCGGCAGCCGGCCGTGTCCCCGGCGCCGTCGAACGCCTGGAGACGGCAGCAGCAGGACGCCTCGACCGGTACGTCCGCCAGCGCGGCGGCCGTCCGCAACTGCCGGTTCACGATCCGCGCCTCCCCCGCCCGCCCCAGCCGGACCAGGCACTCGTGCAGGCCGTGCAGGGCCCAGACGTTGCCCGGGTGCTGGCGGGCGCGCGGCAGGGTGTCGTCCAGGCCGAGGTCGGCCCGGTACACCGCCTCCGCCTCGGCGACGTGGCCCTGTTCCAGCAGGAGCGCGCCGTAGGCGTGCCGGGTGGGCTGCATCCAGCCCCACGGCTCGTCGTACGGAAGGGAGTCGTCCAGCGCGACCGACCGCTCCAGGGCGGCGAACGCGGTGTCGTACTCGCCCCTGCGGTAGGCCAGTTCGCCGTCGAGCATCGCGGCGGCGACGGCGAGGAGGTCGACGCAGGTGTTGTTGAACAGGGTGCGGGAGCTTGGCACCCGGGCCGCCGCCTCGCGGAACAGGACGCGCTCGGCCTCCGCCTCGGTGACCCTGCCGGTGGCCGAGAGGGCGACGCCGCGCGCGTAGTGCAGCATCGCGGTCGTCACGCAGTACAGGCGGGTGTCGGCGGGCAGCGGCAGGGCGAGGAGGTCCGTCCAGCGGCCGAACCGGATCAGTACGTGCACCCGCATGGCGAGGAACCCCTCCAGCCAGTCGGCCATCGGCGGGCTCTCGACGCGCAGCAGTTCCTCGGGGATCGACGCCTCCAGTTCCGCCGCGGCCTCCAGCGCCTGGCGGGAGCGGCCGAGGAACATCGCGCCGTAGATCCTGAAGTGGTGATTGTGCGCGCGGTACAGGGTGTAGAAGTTCATCGCGCCGGCGCGCACCCGGTACTTCTCGTCGGCGGCGATCGCGGCGGTGTTGTCCGACACCGCCCGGCGGTAGTCGCCGCAGAGCACCTCCAGGTGCGAGGGCATGTGCAGGAGGTGGCCCGCGTCGGGCACCAGGTCGCGCAGCCGGTCGGCGATGCCGAGGGCGGCCTCGGGGGTGGGGGACATCTCCATCAGGTGGACGTAGAGGTGGACCAGGCCCGGGTGTTCACGGCCGGCGTCGGTGGCGAGGGCGCGGTCGAGGACGGCTTTGGCCTCCAGGGTGCGGGCGCCCTCGGCGGGGCGGCCGGTGGGCAGGTCCCAGAGCTGCCAGGGCGTCAGGTTCATGAGCGCGTCGGCGTGCAGCGCGGCGACGTCCAGGTCGTCGGGGGCCGCCTCGTGGACGGCGCGCATGGCGTCGGCGTACGGCTCGTTCCACACCGAGCAGTCGGCGGCCGCCCGCGCCTGCGGATAGCGGGCGCGCAGCGCGTCGATCAGGGCGCGTTCCACCCAGGTGGCCTTCGCGGCCTTCTCGTGGGCGCGTTCGACGGCCGCGTGGGCGCGGTCGACGGTCCGCACCAGTTCCTGGCCGTCGAACGCCTCCCAGGGCTTGTTGTAGTGGGGGCCGAGGGCGTAGGCGATGCCCCAGTACGCCATGGCGCACTCCGGGTCCGCCGCGACGGCGGCCTCGAAGCAGCGGACGGCCTCCTCGTGGTGGAAGGCGTACGTCCAGACGAGGCCGCGGTCGAACCAGGTCTGGGCCTCGTCCGACACCGTCGTCACGGGGCGCCCGTGGCTCCCCAGGTCGTAGTAGTCCATACGTCTCCCCTGTCGCCCCGCGCGTCGCCGCCGCCGTCCGGGTACCGGGACCGGAGCCGGAACCGGAACCGGTCCCCGGACATATACCGCACGGCAGCGCCCTGTTCGCGCCGTTCGACGGGAGTACGCCGCTTCGGATCCGGTCTCGGCCGGTCCTGGCCGGTCCCGGCCGGTCTCAGCCGGTCTCAGCCGGTGCGCCGTCTGGTGCGGTGCAGGAGCAGGCAGCCGCCGGCCACCAGGACGGCCCCGGCCGCGGCGGGCCACAGCCCGAGATCCGAGCCCGTATCGGCGAGGCCGCCTCGCGTGCCCTGCGGTCCGGTCGCGGGTGGGGTGGCGGCCCTGGGCTCGGCGGCGCCGGACGCCTCGGCCGAGGACTCGCTCGCTGTCGTCTCCTCCGCCGGAGCGGCGGAATTGGCGTCGGCATCGGCGTCGGCATCGGGACGGGGTTCCGAGGGTCGGGTCGTCCGCGTCGGTTCGGCGCTCCGCGTGGGCTCTTCCTGCGGGTCCTCGCCTTGGCCCGGGTCCTCGCCTTGGCCCGGGTCCTGGCCGGGGTCCTCGTCCTGGCCGGGGTCCTCGTCCGGGTCCTCGCCCTGGCCCGGGTCGTCGGTGGGCGGGGGTGTGCCCGCTCCGCACGTCCGGCCGTCGTTGACGCAGTCGACCGCCTCCCGCATGAGGTCCTCGTCGAAGACGTTGACGAAGTCGCTGTGGTCGGTGACCGGCTTGTGCAACTGCTCGGGGAAGGAGTCCACGGCGAACAGCGGCGTGGTCCGGCCGCCGTCCTGGAGGCTCGGCGCGTCGACGTCGTAGACGACCCGCTGCACCAGTCGCGGGATGGGACGGAACCCGTCGGGGCAGGTGCCGTCGGCGGTGGCGAAGGCCACGTGGGTGCGGTGGTTGGCGCTGTCGGTGTTGCGGCCGTCCCAGCAGCTCTGGAACCGGAAGGTGCGCACCACGTCGCTGCCACCCGGGCAGAGCGGGTACTTGTCCTTGAGCTGCCGGTCCTCGAAGCCGGTGCAGCTCCAGGAGGCGTTGGCGTTGACGGAGCCGTTGACGAACGCCTTGGCATCGCCGGTGATGACACGCAGCAGCCGCGGCATGGCGGTGACCTCGCCGCGCGGATTGCCCTCGAAGGTCAGGGTCACCTCCGCCGGGGTGACGATCTCGCCCGCGTTGCCCTCGACGCCGCCGCCTGGCGACTCGGCGTCCTGTTCGTCCGTACCGTTCTGCAGCCGCAGGACGGGCCAGTAGTACGACGACCTGTCGCGCTGGTCCGCGCAGCTCGTGGCGGCGCCGGCCAGGTCCTCGTCGCTCGCGAAGGCGTTGTTGCCCTGGTTGCCGACGTAGTCGTGGAAGTGGTGGGCGCCGTTGGCGACGCCGGGGGCGGCGATGATGTTGTCGGAGTTGAACAGGCCGTCCGCGTTGACCCCGCACTCGGTGGTGAAGGTGCCGCGCGAGGCGTCGCCGGCGCGGCGCGGGGTGGCGGCGTCGGGTGCCACGCCGGTGATGTCGGCGTAGTCCGCGGCCACCGGGCCGTTCCCGGCCTGCCCGCCGTTGCCTTCCTGTCCGTCACCGGGCCGGCCGCCCTCTTCCTGGCCTTGGTCCTGACCCCGGCCGTCGCCTGCCTGGCTTTCCGTGGCGCTCGCGGAGGCGGGGACCTCGGTGCGGCGCAGGGAGCACTCGGCGAGGGTGTCCAGGCCCTCGGGGCTCTGGCCGGCCCGGTCGAGGGCGGCGGCGATGCGCCCGATCGTCCCCGCCCGGTCCGCGCGGAGCGGATCGAGGATCGCGCGCTCGTCGAGGGCCCCGTCGTCGGCGGTGCGGGCGGCCTCCTGGAGTTGGCGGTAGGCGGCGGCGATCTGCTCGTCCAGGCGGGCGAGTTCGGCGTCGACGTCCCGTCCCGCCGCCTCCGGCACCTCGGTCAGCCGGGTGGCGAGGTCCGGGCAGTCGACGGTGGCGGCGACACCGGAACTCCCCAGCGGCACCGCGGAGTGCGGGTCGGCGCCGGTCGCCGAGGCGTACACGTTGACGCCCACCAGACCGCCGCCGCCCAGTATCAGCGCGACGGCCGAGAAGGTCGCGCGTCGTGCGCCCGTAGGGCGTCTGCGCCTGTTGCGTCCCAAGGCGTGCTCCTGTGTCGTGGACCTCCGGGGACCCGGACATGGCGATGCCCCCGGCTCCATACGGACCCGGGGGCGGATGTGTTCAGGTGCCCCGGAGATCAGGGGCGCAGGATCAGCCGGATCGGGTTGCCCTCCTTCTTCTCCAGCCTCGCGACCGCTGCCGCGGCCTGGGCGAGCGGCAGTACGCCGCTGATGGACCCGGAGAAGTCGAGCCGTCCGCCCTCGATCAGGCGCAGGAGCTGCGGCAGGGAGACCGGCATGTCAGAGCCGTAGTGGCCGAGGATGCGCTGCTGGAGGTAGCTGAACCGGGTGCCGTCGGCGACGTTGAGCGGCTTGTCGGTCAGGCCCACCAGGACGAGCCGTCCCTTGGGCGCGAGGACGGTGAGCGCCTGTTCGCGTACGGCGGGCACGCCCGCGAAGTCGAAGGCGGCGGCCAGCCCGGTCCCGCCGGTCACGGCCGCGATCGCCTCGCGCAGCCCGGGGTCGGCCGAGTCCAGCGCCAGGTCGGCACCGGCGGCCAGGGCCCGTTCGCGGGCGACGGGGCTGGGGTCGAGGGCCACGATCGGGCAGGCACCGACCATCCGCAGCAGTTGCACGGCGTGCACCCCGAGGCCGCCGACGCCCCAGACGCCGACCGCCTCGGCGGGCCGGACCGCACCGGTCTCGGTGATCGCTCCCCACGGCGTGGACACCGCGTCGGGGATGATCGCGCCCTGGTCGAAGGGGATGGCGTCGGGCAGCAGGGTCAGGGCACCGGCGGCGGACAGGGCGTACTCGGCCCAGCCGCCGTCGTAGTCGACACCGCGCGTGTGGACGACGCCGCCGCGCTCCTCGCCGGCGTGGAGCACCACACGCTGTCCGGGGGTCCAGGCGGTGACGCCGTCGCCGGTCTCGGCGATCGTGCCGGACACCTCGTGGCCGAGGGTGACGGTGTCGCCCCGGAGCAGGAGGGGGGTGAGGGTGCCGTCGATGAGGTGGACGTCGGACAGGCAGACCCCGGCCGCCTCGACCTTGACGAGCACCTCGCCCGGCCCCGGCTGCGGACGGGGCACCTCTTCCATCCGCAGGGTGCGGCTCGGAACGTGCAGGCGGGCGGCGAGCATCTGCGCCATGACAGGACCTCTCTCGGTGCGTGGCGACCCCGGCGCTGCGTCGCAGGTCGTCTTGCGTTGTGCTTCTCACGGTACACCCGACGCAAGTCGACCTGCTTTAGGCTGGGACGATGACCGGCCCCGAAACGTCACCCCCGCACCGACCCTCACCCTCACGTTCAGCTTCAGCTTCAGATCCGGCTTCAGATCCGGCTTCAGATCCGGCTTCGGCTTCGGCTTCGGCTTCGGCTTCGGCTTCACCGGTGCCCGGGCCGGCCGTCGCCCCTCCTCCGCTGCGCCGCCGCGGGGAGCGGATGCGGCAGGCCGTGCTCGGCGCCGTGGTGGAACTGCTGTCCGGCGAGGGCCTCACCGGGACGACCGTCGCCGCCGTCGCCCGTGCGGCCGGGGTGCACGAGACGTCCGTCTACCGCCGCTGGAAGACGCGCGAGAACCTGATCCTGGACGCGCTGACGACCGAACTGGACTCCGCGCTGCCGATCCCGGACACCGGGCGGGTACGGGAGGACCTGGTGGTCTTCTTCTCGTCGCTGGCCCGGCTGCTCGGCACCGCCCAGGGACAGGCGCTGCTGCGGCTGAGCGTGGAACGGGACGGCACGCTCGACGACCGCCGCCTTCCGTACTGGAGCTGCCGCCTCGAACGCGCGGGAGTACTGGTCCGGCGCGGCGCCGACCGCGGTGAGCTGGCCGCGGACGCCGATCCCGGACTGGTGGTCGAGGCGGTGAGCGGGCCGCTGTTCGTCCGGGTCCTGCTCAGCGCGGCCCCCCTCGACGAGACGCTGGTGACCGGGCTGGTCGACCTGGCGCTGGACGGGGCCCGGCCGCGCACCCGCTGAGGCGCGGGTGCGGTGGCCGGTGGAGTGCCGCCGATGATCGTTCAAGCGCCGCCGGTTGTCGGTGCGGGGCCGCCGGTGGAACGATGCCGGGCACCGACCATCGGAGGGACCACCGTGAGCGACGAACGGCGCCGGCCGGACCCCGCGGCCGTCTTCGACGCGCTGGGCTCCGCCTACGAGCGGGCGTTCGCCGGTTCCGAGGCGCACCGGCGTTCCCTCCAGTGGCTGCTCGGCCGGCTCGGGCCCGGGAGCCGGGTGCTGGACGTCGGCAGCGGCACGGGCCGCCCCACCGCCGAGACCCTCGCGCGGGCCGGTCATGACGTCCTGGGCATCGACGTCTCCCCCGTCATGACCGGCCTCGCCGCCCGGCAGGTGCGGGGCGCGTCCTTCCGGTGCGCCGACATCCTGGACGAGCCGCTCGCGGACGGCTCCTACGACGCCGTGTGCGTGTACTTCTCACTGCTCCAGATGGACCGCCGGGACCAGGCCGGCCTGCTCGGGCGGCTGGCCCGGGCCCTGACCCCGGCGGGTCTGCTGGTGCTCGCCACCGTGCCGCTGGACGTGGCGGCCGTGGACGGGGTGTTCATGGGCCGGCCGGTCCGGGTGAGCAGTTTCGCCGCACCGGGCCTCGCGGCCGTGGTGGACGCGGCCGGCCTGGAAGTGCTGGACCGGGAGGAAGTGCTGTTCACACCCGTCCACCCGGACGCCGTACCGGAACCGCACCTCTTCCTGCACTGCCGGCGCCGGGCCACCGCAGCCCCCTGATCGAGCGGCGGGCCGCCGCCACGAACCGGCTCCCGCTGGGCGGCCGCCACCAGCCGTCTCCCGCTACGGTGCCGCGCCCGCCCCGTCATGTTTTTCGCGGTCCTGCAACGGGACCGCTGGCCTCCGGGCCACCGCCGTCACCCCGGCCGGAAAGAAGGCGTTCGACAAGCGCCTGCCCGACATCACGCGGTTGGAGGCGGAGCTGGCCGAGGGGTCGGCCGCGCATGGCTGGGAGGTCCGCGGACGTTCCCGCAGACGCATATCCATCGCAGCTCTGGCCCGCTACAAACCCGGCCACCGGTCAAGGCCGATCTACCGGCCCCGCCGCGACGACGGCCACCGTGACGGGCGCAAGAGCTTCTCCTGGCGCGTACTCGTCTGGGACGACCTCGACGTCCACAAGGTCGCCGGACTGCGCGAGTTCGCCGAATCCGGGGCTTGCTGACCATCTCCTACCTGCCGCCCTATGCACCCGGCCTCAACCCCATCGAAGGCATCTGGTCACTCCTGCGGCGTGGATGGCTCTCCGACGTCGCCTTCAGCACCCAGAACACCTCGTGCAGACCATCCGGCGCGGCCTGCGGCACATCCAGTACCGCAGCCACCTCACGGACGGCTGTCTCACCGAGGCCGGCTTGACCATCGCACCCGCCTGATCGGCAACACGGCATTCGAGTTCAACCTCAGTCGACGAATGCGTCGATGCCGTCCTCGTAGATGTCGGGTGTCACCCAGAAGCCGTCGGCGGCTCACGCCTCGAAGCACTCCTGAAGGTGGTCGGCGTGGAGCGCGCCCGCGTGCCGTGTTGAACGGTTCCTGGAACGTCGTCGACCCGGTCGCGACGAAGTGAAGAGGAAGGCGAACCTGCCGCGCTCGGCGGCTCTCGCATGACGCACGGTGGAATCGACGTCGGCGTAGGTCCCGGGGTCCACGTGCGGGGCACGCCAGGCACCGTGCAGGCCACCGTATCCATCGATCAGCCCCATCCCGAGGACGAGCTTCCTGTCCGCGGTCACCGGGCCCCCGCCTTGCAGACCGCTTCGTCGACGGCCGACGCGCCGCCGACGGCCTCGTCGTCGCCCGTCTCGTCGCTGACCGGCCCCGGCGCGGCAGCGACCGTCCCGTCGGCGGCCGGAGTCGGTGTCCGGCCGACGAAGAGAGCGCCCACCAGCACGAGCAGGCCGATGGCCCAGGCGGTGATGAAGGCCGCCTGTCCGGCGGACTCGGCCTGCGCCGTGGTGAGCACGCCGGCGTCCCGGGCACCGGAACCGATGGTGTAGGCCGAGATGAACACCGCACCGAAACCGGCACCGGCGAGCTGCTGGACGGTGGCGAAGGCCGCGGTGCCGTGCGGGTAGAGCTGGGTCCGCAGGGCGCCCATCGCACTGGTCGTGAGCGGCGCCCACATCGCGGCCATCGCGCTGGTGAACACCAGCCACGCCAGGATCAGCGTGATCACGCCCGTGCTCTCGTCCACCCGGCTGAGGAACCACAGGACGGCCAGCCAGACGATCGCACCGGGAACCACCAGCGGACGCGGGCCGAAACGGTCGTAGAAGCGGCCGCTCAGGGCCGACACGATCGAGATCGCCGCCCCGCCCGGGATCAGGAAGAGGCCGAGCTGGAGGGTGCTCAGGCCGGTGACGTCGGTCAGCACCAGCGGGACCACGACCAGCAGACCGATCCCGTTGCCCGCGACGAACACCATCACCAGGATCGGCACGACGAACGACTTCCGCAGGAAGATCCGCATGTCCAGGAACGCGCTGTCGCGACGCTGCAGGGGGATCTGTCGCAGGACGAACGCCACCAGACCCGCCAGGCCCACCGCGATCGGCAGGTACGGCGAGACCGGGGAGTGCCCGGCAGACGCCTCGCCGATCAGGGAGAGTCCGTAGACCAGGCCGCCGAACCCGATCGCGGACAGCAGCAACGACGGCACGTCCAGGGCCACCGGTTCCGGGGTGGTGGTGTTGCGCAGCTTCCACGCGCCCAGCGCCAGGGCGGCAACCGCGATCGGCAGCATCAGGATGAACAGCCAGCGCCAGCTCAGTGCAGACAGCACGAGACCCGACGGCGCCGGCCCGAGGGCCGGTGCCACGGACGGGACGGCCGTCGTGATCGCCATCATCTGGCCGCGGCGGCCGGCCGGGACCAAGCGCAGCGTCGTGGTCATCAACAGGGGCAGGAAGACGGCGGTGCCGGAGGCCTGGATGACCCGGCCGGCCACCAGGAAGGCGAACGTCGGCGCAAGCGCGGCGAGCGTCGTCCCGACGAGGAACAGTGACATCGCGACCAGGAAGACCGTTCGCATGTGGAACCGCCGCATCACGAATCCGCTGGCGGGGATCAGCACGGCCATGGTCAGCAGGAAGCCGGTCGTGACCCACTGCCCGGTGCTCGGGCTGACCCCGAAGTCCGCGATCAGCGTGGGCAGGGCGACGCCGAGGAGCATCTCGTTGAGGAAGACGATGAACGTCGAGACCATCAGGACCCCGATGACCAGGGCGACACCCGGTGGGAGCCGATCGCCGGAGCGGGTCGTCGGTGCCGCGGCTGCGACGCCAGATGCCGGTGGGGTGGTCATGTACGCGCTCGCCATCTCGTGAGGTGTGGAGCAGATCAGTCGCTGCGACGTGCCCGGCCCGTCGGCGGGGCAGGGTCGGGTCCGGGGCCCGTCGGCGGGCCCGCACCCGGCATGCGCAAGGACGTCAGCAGCCAGTGAGCCGCCGGCGATCCGCAGGGGCCACCAGGGCCCCGTCCGACGCTTCGACGGACCAGAGAGAAACGGAGATAGTCTCCGTTCACTCGAGAACGATACGGAGGCACTCTCCGCCTGTCAACGACGGCCGAGCGGGCGCGCCCGAACCCACGGAAGGCGCCTGGACGCGAGCGACCAACGGACGCCCCGGGCTCACAGCCGACAGGCGGCGGCGATCAGCGCATCGCCCTCACACGCACGTCCGTGAGTGAAGTGGAGCCGGCCGCGGCCGGAGTGGCGCATGCCCGCCAAGGCCGGCGGTAACATCGGAACAGATAAGGAGGCGGTCTCCGTTTCGTCAACGGCAATGTGGAGATAGCCTCCGATGGCCGACGAGAGGTGCACGGACATGGGTGAGGCAGCCGCCGGCGAGCGCCGGCAGCGGACGGACAAGCAGCGCAACCGCACACACATCCTGGAGGTCGCGGAGGAGTTCTTCGCCGAGCAGGGCATCACCGGCTCCCTGGACGCCATCGCCAAGCGGGCCGGTGTCGGCCCTGGCACGCTCTACCGGCACTTCCCCAACCGGGAGGCGCTGCTGGCTGCCCTGCTGCAGGCCCGCGACGAAGAACTGGAAGCCCGCCGCATCGCCATCCAGCGCGAGGTGACCGACTCCCGCGCCGCGCTCACACAGTGGCTTCAGGCGCTGGACAAATGGGTGACCGCCTTCGACGGCCTGCCCGAACCCCTGCGGGCCGCACTGACCGAAGGCACGTCCCCGCTGGCGCTCACCTGCCAGGGCTTCGTCACGACCACCGAGGACTTCCTCCGCGCGGCTCAGCGCGACGGCCACGCCAATCCCCGGGTGCGGGGACGTGACCTGTTCCTCAGCACGCTGGCCACGGCCTGGGCCCGTGGCGCCGCCCTGGCCGACGAGTCCTCGCCCGACGCGCTGGTCTCCCTCATGCGCACCGGGTGGGAGACGCCCGCGAGGCAACCAACGCCCGACAGCGACGAAGGCCCTTCAGCGCCGTAAACGCAAGCGAACAAGCGCGACGACTTTCCGCAGGACAGTCCCTGAAGGATTCACCGCCGGTCACCGGTCACCGGTCACCGGTCACCGGCCAGAGCCTGCCCGGTCGGCCGCGTTGCCCCCGCATGCCGGGGGAATGCGGGCGCCGCGCCAGCCGCCGACCGGCTTCCTTTCCCCCCCTCGACTCGACGCAAGGAGATCCACCATGAAGATCGGCATTTTGGGCGTAGGACACATCGGCAAGACCCTGACCCAGCGGCTCAGTGCCGCAGGACATGACGTGAAGGTCGCCAACTCGCGCGGCCCGCACACGATCGAGGCCGACGTGCTGTCCTCGGGCGGACGTGCGGTCACCGCGGCGGAGGCCGCGGCGGACGTCGACGTCGTGATCCTCTCGATTCCCCTGATCCGTCTGCCTCAGGTAGCGCCGCTGATCGCCGCCGTACCGGCCGACACGGCCGTCGTCGACACGTCGAACTACTACCCGGCGCGGGACGGCCGGATCGAGGCCATCGACGCCGGCCAGACCGAGAGCCTGTGGGTCACCGAACATCTGGGCCGGCCGATCGCCAAGGCGTGGAACGCGATCGGTTCCCACTCGTTCGCGACCAAGGACAGGCCCGCGGGAAGCCCGGGCCGCATCGCCGTCCCCGTCGCCGCCGACCGCGACCAGGACCGCCAGGCGGCCATGGCACTGGTCGAGGACACCGGGTTCGACGCCTTCCACGCCGGCACGCTCGCGGACTCCTGGCGCCAGCAGCCGGGCGCACCCTGCTACTGCACCGACCTCACCCGCGAGGAGATGCCGGACGCGCTGGCCGCGGCAGAGGCCGAGCGCCTGCCCCGGCGGCGCGACCTGGCCGTTGCCGCGGTCCAGGAAAGGGTCGGGGACGCCACGACCAACCCCGAGGCGAAGTACATCGTCCGCCTGAACCGGGCCCTGTTCATGTGACCCCCGAGGTGTGCCCGGTACGCGCACATCGGCCGTCGAGCAGTACGCGCCCGGCACCAGGCCGCTTGACCGGACACCTCCTCCGTTTTAGGCTCGAATCTATCCGGAGCCATCCTCCGTTTTCATCGGGACCATAGAAACACGCAAGAACCGTACGCTCTACCGGTATTTGCCGACGCGGGAGGTGCTGCCGGCGGCCGTGGCGCGGACGCGCTCCGCGGAACTGGTGGCCCGCCGGGCGGACATCGCCGAACTCGATGACGCCTCCGAGAGGCGTCGGCAGTGGCTGCGGGCCATGGAAAAGTACTTCAGCGCCTTCAGCGGGCTGCCGGAACGCAGGTGGTCACCGCAACCGTCCACCCTTGAAAGGGAATCGTCTTGCCCGCCACCCCCACACCCTCGCCCATCACCGACATCATGCGCTCCCGGTTCTCCGTCCGGAAGTTCCTGCCCACCCCGCTGCCCCCGTCGGACATCCGCGGCATTCTGGAAGACGCCCAAGCAGCCCCGTCGAACTGCAACACCCAGCCGTGGACGGTGCACGTCGTCTCGGGCGCGGCACGCGACGCCTTGAGCAAGGAACTGCTCAAGGCCGACGAGGAGAAGCGGTTCTCCCCTGACTTCTCCTTCAGCTACGCAGACTTCGGCGAGGGCACCTACCTCGACCGGGCCCATGAGCACGCCGCGACCGTCTATCAGTCCGTGGGAATATCCCGCTCGGACCAGGCGTCAAGGTACGCACACGCCCGTGAGAACCTGGAATTCTTCGGCGCCCCCCACGCCGCTTTCCTCTTCATGCCGGCGTTCGGCGACGGGGTGCGGGCGGCCGGGGACATCGGCATGTACGCACAGAACTTCCTGCTGTCCCTGACGGCCCGGGGCCTCGGAGGCATTCCGCAGACCATGCTCGGACAGTACGCCGACACCGTCCGCGAGTTCCTGGACGTTCCCAAGGGGCTCAAGCTGCTGTTCGGCATCTCCTTCGGCGCCGCCGACCTGGCTGCCCCGGTGAACGGCTTCCACATGGGACGCGCCCCGCTGGAGCAGAGCGTCGTCCTGCACGACACCCCCGGAGTCCTCGACGAGCGATAGCACCTCTCGGTCGGCGGCACCGGGTAGGCGATCGGGATGTTGCCGACAAATTCCGGATCGACGGCTACATGGGGCCTCCGACCTTCGGGTCCGGCATGACTGTTGGCCCCCCCTGTCGAAGGCATGACCTGGGGGGGTGGTGTCACCTGGCCCGGGAGGTGTCGTCGGAGACGCTGATCAGAGGTCCGGCCACCGTCCGGCCCGGTGCAATCCCGGGCCCTGGAAACACAGATCAACACCCTGCTGGAGGCCCACCCTCTTTCCCCGGTCCTGACCTCGACGCCCGGCGTCGGCGTCAGGACCGCCGCAGTCCTCGCCCGCCAGCGCATCAGCGTCCTGTTCGCCATGCTCCGCGACGCACCCCCCGGATGGGGCAACTGCGCACGCGCCCGTCGTCCCGCGCGCTCAGAGTGGACCGCATGACAGAACCTCGCGAGCGCGGGCGTGGCACGGCGTCCCCCACCAAGCGCAGGCCCGCGGTGCGGGGCGCCCGGGACGCGGCCCGTTCCGCCGCCGACGGGCTGGCCGAGCTTCTCCACCACCGTTTGGAGGGCGTCTCCGCGGTGTGCCGCGGCGAGGACGACGGCTGGATCGTCGACGTGGACGTCCTGGAACTCGCGCGGATTCCCGACACCACCAGCCTGCTCGCCACCTACCGGGTGGAGCTGGACCCGGAGGGCGAGCTGTTGCAGTACCGCCGGACCGCCCGCTACCGGCGAGGCGCCCAGGACCAGTGACGGGCCGCCCGAGGCCCGCTCCCGGAAGGACCGTCGCATGCTCACCTACGACGACGAGGTCGTCTGCGCGCCCCGCGCCGGCACCCTCTACGACGTACTCGAACTCATCCTCGACCGGGGCATGGTGATCGACGTCTTCGTACGCGTCTCCCTCGTCGGCATCGAGATCCTCAAGGTGGACGCCCGGATCGTGGTGGCCAGCGTCGACACGTATCTGCGGTTCGCCGAGGCGTGCAACCGCCTGGACCTGGAGCACGACGTGCGCTCCAAGACCGTTCCCGAACTGTTCGGCGGCCCGGTCGCCAAGACGATAGGCCGGGCCGGCGCGAAGCGGGCGGGTCGCTCGCTGACCGACAAGGTGCGCGGTGTCCTCTCCCCCGAGAACCCCGAGGACCCCGAGGACCCCGGCGACCCCCGGGACTTCGAGGTTGAGGAGCGCGAGGAGGAGGCGGTGGCCCCGCGCGGACGCGGCGGGGGCCGGGCGCGCGAGCGGAGCGCGGCCCGGCCCCGCAGCCGGCCCTCCTCGTCCCGGCACGAGGACGACGAGGACCGTCCGCGTTCGCGCGTCCGCCGCCGGGCGGAGGCCGAGGAATGAGCGTCCACCCGAGCGCGCCCCCCGCCGACGGCCTGGACACCCTGTACGTCTACGGCATCGCCGCCGCCGGTGTGCCGGTGCCGCGCGCCGCCGGCGTGGACGGCGCCGAGGTGCGGCTGCTGACCGAGTCCGGGCTCTGCGCGGCCGTCTCGTCGGCACCGGTCCGGCCCCGGGCGCGCCGCCGTGACCTGATGGCCCACCAGGCGGTACTGGACGAACTGGCCGCGCGGGGGCCCGTACTGCCCATGCGGTTCGCCGTGCTCACCCCGCGGCCGGACACGCTGCGTGCCCAACTGCGGTCCGAGGAGGCGCATCTGCTGCGGCAACTGGACGGCATCCGGGGCTGCGTCGAGATGAACGTCAAGGCGACCGTGGCGCCGGGCTGCCTCCCGGACCTGGTGCGCCGGGACGACAAGCTCCGGACGCTGGCCCTGCGGACCCGGCTCCGGCCCGACTACGAGGCAAACGTCCGGCTCGGCGAGGCGCTCGCCCGTGCCGTGCACCGCGAGGCCCGGCGGGCGGCGCAGGTGGTCCTCGCCCGTCTGACGCCGCTCGCCGTCCGGACCTCCGACGGTCCACTGGACGAGGAACGGGTGCTCAGTACGTCGTTCCTGGTGCGCGCCGCCGACGAACAGGCGTTCCGGCGGGAGGTGGCCGCGCGGGCCCGGGAGCACGGGGACCGGCTTGCCCTCGGCGTGACCGGGCCGCTGCCGTGCTACAGCTTCGTCGACGCGCGCCCCGCGCCGGCCGGGCGGTGACGCGGTGGGACTCGTGAGCGGCCTCCTGCTGCTGCCTCTGGCTCCGGTGCACGGCACCATCTGGGTCGCCGACCACCTGCTGCGAGAGGCGCGGCGCCAGTCCCACGACCCGCGTGCCGTGCAGGCACGGCTGACCGCCCTCAACCACGCCCTGGACGCGGGCGACATCGACGAGGCGGCCTTCGAACGGGAGGAGGAGCGGCTGCTCACCCTCCTCGAAGGCCAGACCGGGCCGGTCACGGCCACGGACCGATCGCAGGGAAGGCACGTATGAGCGACAACAAGGCGGCGCTGGCGGCAGCCGTGGCCGGCGGCTACCTCATGGGCCGCACGAAGAAGGCGAAACTCGCCCTCGCCGTCGGCTCCTATCTCGCGGGAAAGCGGCTGGGCATCAGCCCGGGACAGGTGCTGTCCCAGGGGCTGGGCAGACTTCAGCAGACCCCGCAGCTCCAGGAACTGACGGAACAGGTGCGCGGTGAGCTGCTCACCGCCGGGCGCGCGGCCGTCACGGCCGCCGCCAACCGCCGCCTGGACCGGTTCACCGAAGTACTCCGCGACCGCACCGCCACACTCACCGACGCGGGAAGCCGTGACGATGACGCGGACACGGACGACGACGCGGACGCGGACGGCGAGTTCGAGGACGACGGGAACGACGGGAACACCGCGGACGACCGGGACGACGAGGACCGCGACGACTTCGAGGACGAGGAGGACGACGAGGGCGAAGAAGAGGACGAGGAAGAAGAGGACGAGGAGGACGAGGAGGAGCCGCCTCCGCCGCCCCGGAAGACCGCGAAGAAGGCGGCGAAGAAGGCCCCGCCGCCCGAGAGGGACCCGGGCCGGCGGCCCGCCGCGAAGAAAGCGGCCGCCAAGAAGACCCCGGCGAAGAAGAGCGCCCAGAAGACGGCCGCTCCCGCCAAGCGCGGCACCCGGGGAGGTGGGCGCGGATGACCCCCGACCCCGGCAAAGCGGCGAACGGCGGACCGTCTGGGCTGGAGGGCCTCAAGGACGCCCTCGGCGGCTACCTCTCCGCCAAGGGCTCCGGTCTCACCGACCGGGCCGGAGCCGGCGTCAAGGGGCTCACCCAACGGCTGACCGGCCTCGCCAATGGCAGCGGAGGCGGCGGAGACGAAGGCGGAGGCGGAGGCGGAGGCGGAGGCGACGACGAAAGCCCCGACGGCAAGGCGAAGGGCGGCTCCGGAAGCGGAGCGGGGGGCGGCTCCGTCAAGGCCACGCACATCATGGAGTCCGTCGACGTCGGTGTCCCGCTGCGCACCGCCTACGACCAGTGGACACGGTTCGAGGACTTCAGCCGGTTCACCAAGGGCGTCCGCAGTGTCAGCAAGAACGACGAGACGAACTCCGACTGGAACGTCAAGGTCGGTCCCTCCGCCCGCAGTTGGAAGGCGAAAGTCCAGGAGCAGGTGCCCGACGAGCGGATCGTCTGGACCTCCGAGGGCGCCAAGGGCAGTACCACCGGCTCGATCACCTTCCACTCGCTCGCACCGTCCCTGACCCGGATCATCGTGGTCGTCGAGTACTACCCGGCGGGCTTCTTCGAGAAGACCGGCAACCTGTGGCGCGCCCAGGGGCGCCGGCTGCGGCTCGACCTGAAGCACTTCGTGCGGTTCGTCACCCTCCAGGGGGAGGAGGAGATCGAGGGCTGGCGCGGGGAGATCCGCGAAGGCGAGGTCGTCAAGACCCACGAGGAGGCGATGGAGGAAGAGGAAGCCGCCCAGAGCGAGGACGACGGGGACGGTGGGGACGATGAGGACGGCGAGTACGACGACGACCACGACGGGGACGGCGAAGAGACCGATGCCGAGAACAACGACGAGGACTACGACGAGAACGGCGAGTACGAGGACGAGAACGGCGAGGAGCACGACGAGGACATCGACCGGGACGAGGGGGACGAGGAGGACAGCGACGATGCCGAGCGCCCTCGTCCCCGTTCCCGCCCCCGTTCCCGTCCCCGGCGCTGAGCTGCCGGGGAGCGCATCGTGACCGACGTCGACCAGCGGTACGCGTCTGTGGAGCCGCAGCCCTACGCGCCCGTCACCGGCAATCTCGCGGACCTGCTGGAGCGGGTCCTGGACAAGGGCATCGTCATCGCGGGCGACATCAAGATCGACCTGCTGGACATCGAGTTGCTCACCATCCGGCTGCGTCTGTTCATCGCCTCGGTGGACACCGCGAAGAAGGCCGGCATCGACTGGTGGGAGACCGATCCGGCACTGTCCTCGCGGGCCGCCCGGGACGCGCTCGCCGAGGAGAACGCGCGGCTCCGCGAGCGGTTGGGGGCCCTGGAGCGCGCCGACGACGAGACCGAGGAGGTCCGGTGACCGAGCGCCCGGGAACATCCGGCCACCTCGTCTGCGCCTTCGCCGCCACCCGCACCCCGCCCTCCCCCGGTGCCCTCGCCGCCGCGCGGGGTCACGAGGAGGGCGGCCCCCTGCGGCTCCTGCGCGCCGGAGACCTGCACCTCGTCGTACAGGACGTTCCCGCGGCGTCGTTCGACGAGGCGGCGCTCACCGCCCGCCTCAACCACCCCGCCGACCTGGAGCGGTGCGCCCGGGCCCACCACCGGGGTGTCGAGGCCGCCGCCCGGCCGGGCCCGGCCGTCCCTCTGCCGATGGCCACCCTGTACCGCTCCGACCGGAGCGCGGCCGAGGCCGTCACCTCCAGGGAGGCCGCGCTCACCGCACTGCTCGACCGGCTGGAGGGTCGTACCGAGTGGGCGGTCAAGGTGCACACCGCCGAAACCGCCCCTGCCCCCACCCCCACTCCACCCACTACCCCTACCCCTGCCGCCGCCCCCTCCGACGGGTCCGCCGCGGGTGCCGGGGCCGACGGGCGGGCGTACCTCAGCCGGGCCAGCGTCCGGCGCCGGGTCCGGCAGGACGCCCAGGGCAGGGCGTCGGCCGCGGCGCGCGGCGTCGACGCGGAGCTGCGCCGGTACGCCGTCGAGGCCACCCGGCACCGCCCGCAGAGCGAGTCGCTCACCGGCCGCCGCACGCCGCAACTCCTCAACGCCGCCTATCTGGTGGACGACGCGCGGCGGGCGGAGTTCACCGAGGCGCTCGCCCGGATCGGTGCGCAGGCGGACGCGCTGGGCGTCGAGATCGCCGTGTCCGGCCCCTGGATTCCGTACTCCTTCGCCCGGTGGGACGAGGAGAGCGCGCCGGAGTGGCAGGAGGTGTGCACATGACGAACCCGACGGGGACGGCCCTCCCCTACACGCCGGCGACGCGCCCGCCCGCCGTCACGCACGTGCCGTGGGACGAGCCGGAGCCGTACGCGCCGATCGGCGTGCCCCTCGTCGACCTGCTGGACCGGGTGCTGGCGACCGGCGTGGTGGTCAGCGGGGATCTGGTGCTGGCCATCGCCGACGTGCCACTGGTCCGGATCTCGCTGCACGCCCTGCTGTCGTCGGTGAACGAGCGGGTGCCGGCCCCCTGGGCCGACAGCGGGCCGCTGTGACCGGGCCGCGCGAGAGCCTCATGGACCTGGACCCCGAGCGGGTCACCAACGACCTGGCCGCCCTGGTGCTGACCGTGGTCGAACTGCTGCGCCAGCTCATGGAGCGGCAGGCCGTGCGGCGCTTCGACGACGGGTCGCTCAGCGCCGCGCAGGAGGACCGGCTGGGCACCGCGCTGATGCTGCTGGACCAGCGCATGGACGAGCTGTGCGAACAGCACGGCCTGCGCCGGGAGGACCTCAATCTCGATCTCGGCCCGCTGGGCCCGCTCCTCGCCGATCCCGAACCCTGACCGCCGGTCCCGGACACCGGCCACCCCACCGGGCGATCCCTATGATGAACGCGATCGCTCAGACGAACATTCTCGGGTGCACCTGCCCGGGCGGGGAGGCACCTGGTGCGGGAGCCGGTCGAGGACAGTCGTCGGTGCGTTCCGGGGGCACGGCAGGGTCCGCTCGACGGTGCCCGCGCAGCTCGCAAGAGCGTCTCAGACATCCCCGGCATCCCCGGCGTCCCCTTCGCTCTCCCCGCCGAGGACCGGGCGTCGAGCCCGTACACCGGGTGCACCCGCGCGCACTGGGAGGCGGTGGCCGACGGCTCGCTGGCCGCCGCGTGGCGCTGGAGCACCCCGGGCGGCGCGCTGCTCGATCTGCCGGGGCGGCCGTCCCGTTCGGGTGTGCGCTCGGACGGCCTGGAGGGTTACGCCCGTACGTTCCTCGCCGCCGCCTTCCGGGTGGCCGGGGCCGGCGGCGACGATCCGCACGGTCTGCTGGAGCGGTACGCGCGCGGCCTGGCGGCGGGCACCCGGACGCCGGGCCGGGCGGACGCCGAGTCCTGGCCGCTGATCCTCGACCACGATGTGCGGGGCCAGCCGATGGTGGAGTCCGCGTCCGTCGCGCTCGGCCTGCGGCTGACCGCGCCCTGGCTGTGGAACCACCTCGACGCCGGGGTCCGGGACCGGGCGGAGGAGTGGCTGCGCGGGGCGCTGCGGCACACACCCGCGCCGAACAACTGGTACCTGTTCCCGTACACGGTCGCCGGGTTCCTGGAGTCGGTGGGCCGGGGCGACGCCGAGACGGCCCGGGCGCGGGGGCGGGCGCGGGAACTGCTGGCGGGCTGGTACCGGGGCGGGGGCTGGTACGCCGACGGCGACGGCCGCGCCTTCGACCACTACAACGGCTGGGCGCTGCACCTGTACCCGGTGCTGGACGCGTATCTCGCCGGTGACGCCGAGTCGCTGGCGCACCACGGTGCCCGGCTGCGCGCGCACCTCGACGGCTACGGGCTGCTGTTCGGCGCGGACGGGGCTCCGGTGCACTTCGGCCGGTCCCTGACGTACCGCTTCGCTGCCTCGGCCGCCGTGGGCCTGGGCGCGCTGACGGGGCACACACCGCTGTCGCCGGGGGCCTCGCGCCGGGTGGCGAGCGGCAGTCTGCGGTACTTCCTGGAACGCGGGGCGTTCACCGGGGACGGGCTGCTGAGCCTCGGCTGGCACGGCCCGCACGAGGCCACCCTCCAGTCGTACTCCGGTCCCGCCTCGCCCTACTGGGCGTCGAAGGCGTTCGTGTCGCTGCTCGCGCCCGCCGGGCACCCGCTGTGGACGGCCGTCGAAGAGCCCGCGCCGGTGGAGGTGTCCGACCGGGTACTGTCCCTGCCCGCGCCGGGGCTGCTCGTGCAGGCGACCCGAGGCGACGGGATCGTACGGCTGCACAATCACGGCAGCGACCACGTCGGGCCGCACGAGGCCGAGTCGGCCGCCGAGGACGACCCGCACTACGGGCGGCAGGCGTACTCGACCCGGACCGGTCCGACGGCGGCCGGGAACGCGGCGGACAACCACCTGTCGGTGGAGGTGGCCGGACGGGGCAGCGTCCGCCGCCGCATCCGTCCGCTGGGCGCGGGCCACGGCGACGGCTGGGGCTGGGCGGCCTCCTGGCACCGGCCCGTCTTCCGCGCCGGGCCCGCGATGGTGCCGGGACTGCGGGTGGAGAGCGTGACGGTGGCGGTGGGGGCGTACGAACTGCGGGTGCACCGGGTGACGGGGGCGCCGGCGGGTGCGCGGATCGTGCAGACGGGCTGGGCCACCGGCCCCGGGGAGGGACTGGTGTCGGAGCTGCACGGGCTGTACGGCTTCGACGCGCGCCCCGGGACGCTCCGCGCGCCGCAGGGCACCGCGTTCACCCGCTGGGCGGAGGTGCCCCGGCTCATCGGCGCGGCGGACGGCACCTCCGTCCACGTCTGCCTGGCGGCCCTCACGGCCGCCGCCCCGGCCCCGGTGCCACCGGCGAAGGCCGTCACCGGCGTCGCGGTCGACGGGACGGACACCGCGGTGACCTGGGCCGACGGTCGGGTCACCCGAGTCCGCTTCGATCCGGTCTCGGTGACGCACCAGGCGGGTTAGAGCCCTGGCGTCCGTTCGGCGCCCCCCTGCGGGCGCGCGGGGTACCGCAGGCGTACGGCACCGGCGTCCCCCGCCCGCCCGCTTCCGGTCGCGGCCCGCGGCCTCGCCCCCGAGGCTGGTACCGCACGGGTCCCGAGCGCCGGAACTGGAGCTGTCATGAAGAAGTCGTCGTACGCGTCGGCCGCCGTCCTGGCCCTGGCCGTCGCCCTCGGTGCCCCGGCGGCGGCCGCGGCGCAACGCTGCGGCCCGGCGCGCGGACCGGCCGACGTCAGCGCCTCGCAGTGTCTCGCCGGCGGCGGCTTGATCATCATCTCGTCGGACGGTTCGGGCTCGGGGACATTCACCCAGCACTGCCACGGCGGCAGCCACGACGGCGAGACGATCGTCTGAGGCCCCGGCCCTTTCCCAGTCCTCCCCCAGCCCTCCCCCAGCCCCTCCTACCGCCCTCAGCCCACAGCCCCCCTCCCCAGCCCCCGACCCCCAGGTTGACGACTCACCCGAACGTACCCGCATGACCCGGCGTCCGTGGGTACTCGCGCTCCGCATGCGAACCCACGGCCGTTCCCACGCGGCCGGCCGGAACCGGAGGAACAAGACGTATGAGCGAGGCCAATCCCCTCAAGCGGGTAGCAGGCAAGGTCAGCGACGCCCTCGGTGGCTATTCGGGCCCGGAGGAGGGCATTCCGGGCAAGCCCGCGCCCGAGTCCCCGTCGTTCGACGAACCCACCACGCCCCGTGAGCCGCTGCCGGCCAAGCCCGACCAGAGCGGCCCCGACACGGTGTCGCCGACCGGGCAGCCGACCGGCGCCGAGCAGGCCCGGATGGCGCAGTCCGGCGCCTTCCTGACCGACGCCCAGGGCACCCGGCTGTACGACACCGACCACTCGCTCAAGGCCGGGGCGCGCGGGCCGGTGCTGCTCCAGGACCACCACCTGCGCGAGAAGGTCATGCACTTCGACCACGAGCGCATCCCGGAGCGCGTGGTCCACGCCCGCGGCGCGGCGGCGCACGGCACCTTCCGGAGCTACGGCACGGCGGCCTCCGTGACCAAGGCCGCCTTCCTCACCCAGGACGAGGAGACGCCGGTCTTCGTGCGCTTCTCCACCGTGCTGGGCTCGCGCGGTTCCGCCGACACCGTGCGCGACACCCGCGGGTTCGCGACGAAGTTCTACACCAGCGAGGGCGTCTTCGACCTGGTCGGCAACAACATCCCGGTCTTCTTCATCCAGGACGCCATCAAGTTCCCGGACGTCATCCACGCGGGCAAGCCGCACCCGGACCGGGAGATCCCGCAGGCGCAGAGCGCCCACGACACCTTCTGGGACTTCGTCACCCTGCACACCGAGGCCACCCACCACACCCTGTGGAACATGTCCGACCGGGGCATCCCGCGCTCCTACCGGACGATGGAGGGGTTCGGCGTCCACACCTTCCGCCTGGTGAACGCCGAGGGCGCCACCACGCTGGTGAAGTTCCACTGGAAGCCGAAGCTCGGCGTGCACTCCCAGGTGTGGGAGGAGGCGCAGCTCGCGGGCGGGGTCGACCCGGACTACCACCGCCGGGACCTCGCCGACGCGATCGAGGCGGGCGCGTACCCGCAGTGGGAGCTGGGCATCCAGACCTTCCCCGACACCCCGGACCAGACCTTCGAGGGCATCGACCTGCTGGACGCCACCAACCTCGTCCCCGAGGAGCTGGCCCCGGTGCAGCCCATCGGCCTGCTGACCCTGGACCGCAACCCGTCGAACTACTTCGCCGAGACCGAGCAGGTCGCCTTCCACGTCGGCCACCTCGTCCCCGGCATCGACGTCACCGACGACCCGCTGCTCGCCGGCCGGCTCTTCTCCTACCTGGACACCCAGATCACGCGGCTCGGCGGTCCCAACTTCCCGCAGCTCCCGATCAACCGGCCGCACGCGCCGGTCAACGACATGCTGCGCGACGGCATGCACCAGACGGCCGTCCACCGGGGCGTCGCGCCCTACCGGCCCAACTCCCTCGACGGCGGCTGCCCCTTCCTGGCCGGTGCGGACAACGGGGCGTTCGTCGAGACGCCGGTACGGGTGCCGGAGGCGACGAAGGTGCGCGCGGCCCCCGAGTCGTTCGCGGACCACTTCAGCCAGCCGCGCCGGTTCTGGCTGAGCATGACCCCGGTGGAGAAGGAGCACATCGTCGGGGCCTACACCTTCGAGCTGGGCAAGGTCTACGAGCAGACGATCAAGGAGCGGGCCCTCCAGGTACTGGCCAACATCGACCCGGACCTGTGCGAGCAGGTCGCCACGGGCCTGGGCCTGCCGGCGCCGGCGCCGACCGTGCCGCTGGCCGACGTGGCGCCCAGCCCGGCGCTGTCCCAGATCGGGCAGACCTGGCCCACCGCCGGGCGGATCATCGGCATCCTGGCCGGCTCCACCGACCTGGACGGCGTGCACGCCGTGCGCGAGGCGGTGCTCGCCGCCGGCATGGTGCCGCTGGTCGTCGCGCCGACCGGCGGCAAGCTGGGCGACGGCACACTGACCGTGCAGCGGACGTACGTGACCGCGCGCTCCATCGAGTTCGACGCCCTGCTGCTGGCCGGGACGCCCGGTGTGGGCAGCGACGCGTACACCGCGCGGGACGCGGAGTCCGACCCGGTGCCGGTCGGCGCGCGGGCCGGTGACCCGCGGGTCGGGCTGCTGCTGTCCGAGGCGTTCCGGCACGGCAAGGCCATCGGCGCCTGGGCGGGCGGCGAGGCGGCCCTGGAGGCGGCGGGCGTGCCCACCGACGCGCCCGGTGTCGTCGTCGCCGACTCCGGTACCGCCGCGCTGGAGCGGATCACCACGCTCCTCGGCGCCCACCGGGTCTGGGAGCGGTTCAGCACGCAGGTCTGACCCGCGGCGGAGAGCGGGTCGCGGAAGAGACGGACAAGGGTCGAGGGTGCTGCCCGGCGGGCGCGTTCAGCGAAGGACGCGCAGCGCGCCGGGCAGCACCTTCGCCGTGACGGGGAGGACGGCCTCGACCTCGCCGTCCGCGCCGTAGGGCACCTCCCGGTCGGCCTCGACGCGTATCTCCCGGCCCCGCACGACCCGTACCTGGGGCCGGCGGACGTGCGTACCCGCCTCCAGCTCGCTCATCAGGGCGAAGAACAGCCGCCGCGGGGCGTGGTGGATCATCACCACCTCCAGCAGGCCGTCGTCCACCCGGGCGTCGGGGGCGATGCGGCGGCCGGAGCCGTAGTAACCGGAGTTGGCGGCCACCACCGTGTAGCCGCGGTACGCGTGTGGTTCGCCGTCGACGGTGACGCGGTAGGCGGCCGGGCGCCAGGTGGTGACGGCGCGCAGGGCGCCGGCGTAGTAGGAGGCGGTGCCGCGCAGCAGGCGGGCGTGGTTGGCGTGCCGGTTGGCGAGCGCGTCGATGCCCGCGTACACACTGCCCAGGACGACGGTGCGGTGGTGGGCCGCCGAGGTGATCTCGATGGTGTCCACCGGGCGCGGTTCGCCGCGCAGCAGTGTCCGGGCGATCCCGGCGGCGGCGGTGGGCAGTTCCAGGGCGCGGGCGAAGTCGTTGCCGCGGCCGGCCGGGACCAGTCCGAGGGTGGCGCCGGTGCCGCTGAGGGCGCCGCCGACGACCCCGGCGATGCCGTCGCCGCCGACCGCGAGGACCACGCGTCCTCGGTCCCCCGCCCGCCGGGCGAGTTCTCCGGCGTGGGCGAGGCTGTGGCTGTACTCGGTCTCCAGTTCCGCTCCCGCCTCGCGCAGCAGCCGGGCCACCCCGAGCAGGGCCGCGGCGCCGGTGGAGCCGCCCGCGGTGGGGTTGACGACGGCCGTGAACTGTCGCATCTGCGTGCCTTCCGGGCTGGCTGACGGAGGGGGGCCGGACTCTTCTGCCACGAGGGGCGGGGCCGGGGCCGGGGGTGCGGTCGGGGGCGCGGGGTTTCAGTCGGCGGGCAGCAGGACGCCGGGGGCGAGCAGGCCCGCCGGGTCCAGGGTCCGCTTGACCGCGCGCAGGGCCGCGACACCGAGGCCGCCGGCCTCCCGGACGTACCAGTCGCGGTGGTCGGTGCCGACGCCGTGGTGGTGGGTGATGGTGCCGCCCGCGGCGAGGATCGCGTCGTTCGCCGCGTGCTTGGCGCGCGTCCAGTGCGCCACCGGGTCCGCGCCCTGCGCCGAGACGACGGTGAAGTAGAGGGACGCGCCGTTCTCATAGACGTGGGAGATGTGGCACATGACCAGGGGCGGGGTGCCTGCCTCGGTGAGGGTGGCGGTGAGCGTGTCGCGGACGGCCTGGTGGAGGCCGGGCAGGCGGGACCAGTACGCGGCGGTCTCCAGGGTCTCCGCCAGCGCCCCGGTGTCGAGGAGGGCGTCGCGCAGGTAGGGCGCCGAGTAGCGGCCGCGGGCCCAGCTCTCCCCCGGTTCCCGGCCGGCGCGGGTGCCGCCGGACGCGGCCAGTACGGCGGCGGCGCCCGCGCGGCGCCGGGCGGTGTCCTCCTCGGTGCCCTCGAAGCCGACCACCGCCAGGCAGCCGGCGTCGGGCCCGCCGGGGGCGTCGGGGCCGCCGGGAGCGTCGGGCCGGCCGGGGGCGGAGCCGAGGGCGTCGGGCTGGGCGAGGCCGATCAGGGTCTCGGTCTCGTCGGAGAGCCGCAGGACCGTGGGGCGCGGGCCGTCCTGGGCGAGCCGGCGCAGGGCGGCGGAGCCCTCGGCGAAGGAGGCGAAGCGCCAGCCCTCGTAGCGGCGCACCTCGGGGACGGGCCGGATCCGGACGGTCACGGAGGTGATGACGCCGAAGGCGCCCTCCGAGCCGAGGATCAGGTGGCGCAGGTCGGGTCCGGCCGCCGAACGCGGGGCGCGGCCGGTGTCGAGGGTGCCCTCGGGGGTGGCGAGGGTGAGGCCGAGGACCATCTCGTCGAAGCGGCCGTACCCGGCGGACGCCTGGCCGCTGGAGCGGGTGGCGGCGAAGCCGCCGATCGTCGCCCACTCGTAGGACTGGGGGAAGTGACCGAGGGTGAAGCCGTGGGCGGCGAGCAGCGCCTCGGCCTCGGGGGCGCGCACTCCCGGCTCCAGGGTGGCCGTGCGGGAGACCGGGTCGAGGTCGAGCAGGCGGTCCATGCGGCGCAGGTCCAGGGCGAGGAGGACACCGGTGCGCTCGGGGGTGAGGCCGCCCACGACGGAGGTGCCGCCGCCGAACGGGAGGAGCGCCAGGCCGTGTCCGGCGGCGGCCCGCAGCACGGCGAGGACCTCGTCGTGGCTCTCGGGGAGCAGCACGGCCGCCGGGGCGCCGGAGGTGTCGCCGGCCCGCATCCGCAGCAGGTCGGGGGTGGACTTGCCGCGCAGATGCCGGATCCGGCTCTCGGTGTCGGTGCGCACGGCGTCCGGGCGGCCGCCGAGGGCGGCGAGCAGCGTCCGGTGAGCGGCTTCGGGCAGCGGCGCCTCGGGCAGGACGAGGTCGGCGAGGACGGCCGGCGCGGTGGCAGGGGGCGTGACGCCCAGCAGGTCGCGCAGCAGTCCGGTGACGGCTTCCGGCAGCGGGGTCGCCCGGGCCGGGTCGCCCCAGCCGTTCCACAGCATGTCCACGCCTGTCCTCCGGTCGGGGTCGCGGGGTGCCGCCGTCGGCGGCCGCACGGGCGTTACACTGTTACACATGACGCCTAACCGTCACAACCAGTCGGACGGGCCGGCCCGCTTGGACCAGCCCGCGGACCCGGACCAGCCCGCGGACCCGGACCAGCCCGCGGACCCGGACCGGCCCGCGGACCCGGACCGGCACGCGGACCCGGACCGGCACGGACGACCGGACGGACCCGGACAGCCGAGCCGCCCCGAGCGCCCCGACCAGCACGACCGACCCGACCGACCCGACAGCCCCGGTAAGCCGGGCCGTCCGGGCCGTCCGGGCCCCGCCGCCGACGGTGACGCCGTGCTGGACGCCGTGCGCGACTGCGTGCTCGCCGTCGGGGTGCGGCGGACCACCCTGACCGACGTGGCCCGCCGCGCCGGGCTCTCCCGGATGACGCTGTACCGGCGCTGGCCCGATGTGCGCTCCCTGGTCGGTGACCTGATGACCCGGGAGTGGGTCGCGGTCGCGACCGGGGCGATGCCCGAGCGCCGGCCGGGCCGGGACACCCGCGCGCTGATGGTCGACGGGCTGGTGGCCGGCGTGGCGGCGTTCCGGGCCCACCCGCTCTTCCACAAGATCCTCGACGTCGACCCCGAACTGCTGCTGCCCTACGTCCTGGACCGGCGCGGAGCCAGCCAGGAGGCGCTGCTGGAACTGCTCCGCGACGCCCTGCGGGACGGCCACGCCGACGGGTCGGTGCGCCCGGCCCCGCCCGAGCGGCAGGCCCGGTCGGTGCTGCTCGTCGTCCAGTCCTTCGCCCTGTCGCTGCGCACCATGACCGACGAGGACGACGCGGAGCTGACCAGCGCGGCCTTCCTCGGGGAGCTGCGCACCCTCCTGGAGAGGACCCTGACACCATGAACCCGTTCGGCGACCCGACCGCCGGGGCCTCGCTGTCCGCCGCGCGGCGCACCCGCGAACTGGCCGCGTCCGTCGGCCCGGAGACCGTGGACGTGCTGGTCGTCGGGCTCGGCGCGACCGGTGCCGGTGCCGCGCTTGACGCCGCCGCGCGCGGCCTGAGCGTCGTCGCGGTGGACGCGCACGACCTGGCGTTCGGCACCTCCCGCTGGAGCTCCAAGCTCATCCACGGCGGGCTGCGCTACCTCGCCTCCGCGCAGTTCGACGTCGCCCGGGAGAGCGCGGTCGAACGCGGGGTGCTGATGGAGCGCACCGCGCCCCACCTGGTACGGGCGCAGCCGTTCGTGCTGCCCCTGACGCCGATGGTCTCGCGCGGGCAGTCCGCGCTGGCCCGGGCCGGGTTCCGGGCCGGGGACGCCCTGCGGCTGACGGCCCGTACCGCCCGCGCCACGCTGCCCGCGCCACGCCGGCTCTCCGCGGTCGAGACCCGGCACCTCGCCCCCGCCGTGCGCGCCGACGGGCTGCGCGGCGGCCTGCTCTCCTGGGACGGCCGGCTCACCGACGACGCCCGTCTGGTGACCGCCCTCGCCCGGACCGCCGCCGCGCACGGCGCCCGGATACTGACCCGGGTACGGGTGCGGGAGCTGACCGCTTCCGGCGCCCGGGTCCGCGACGAACTGACCGGCGAGGAGGGCACGGTCCGCGCCCGCGCCGTGATCAACGCCTCCGGGGTGTGGGCCGGCGACCTGGTGGACGGCATCCGCGTCCGCCCCTCCCGCGGCACCCATCTCGTGCTGCGCGCGGAGAGCCTCGGCCCGCTCCCGGCCGGCCTGCACATCCCGGTCCCCGGCGAGACCAACCGTTTCGTCCTCGTCCTGCCGCAGGGCGACGGCCGGGTCTACGTCGGTCTCACCGACGAACCCGTGGCGGGCGGCGTCCCGGACGTTCCCGAGGTGCCCGAGACGGACGTCGGTTTCCTGCTCGACGTGCTGGGGTCGGTCCTGGACGTCCCGGTCCGCCGCGCGGACGTCGTGGGCGCCTTCGCGGGACTGCGCCCCCTGCTGGACACCTCCGGTACGAGCGGTACGGCGCCGCGCACGGCGGACGTCTCCCGGCGGCACGCGGTGCTGACCTCGCCGGACGGCGTGGTCACGGTGGTCGGCGGCAAACTCACCACCTACCGGCGCATGGCCGAGGACGCCGTGGACGCCGTCGTCGCCGCCCGCCGCCTGCCCGCCGGGCGCTCCCCCACCGCCGGGCTGCCGCTGGTCGGCGCGGCCGCGCCCGGCGTCCTGGCGGGAGTGCGGGCACCGCGCCGCCTCGTCCTGCGCTACGGCACCGAGGCCCCGGCCGTGCACGCGCTCGCCGCCCGGGACCCGGGGCTGGCCGCGCGCGTCCTGCCGGACCACCCCGTCACCGGCGCCGAACTGCTCTGGGCGGTGCGCCACGAGGGCGCCCTCGACGAGTCCGACCTCCTCGACCGCCGCACCCGCATCGGCCTGGTCCCCGAGGACCGCGCGGCGGCACTGACGGCCGCGCGCGACTTCCTGGGCTGAGACGCCCGACGCTCCACCGCCGGCGCCGATGCCTACGCCTACGCCTACGCCGGAGCGCGGGGCCGGGGGTCAGGGGCCGTCACAGCCTCCCGGAGTCGTCCCCTCCCAGCCGCCCGAGGGCCTCGCGCACCTCCGCCTCCACCTCCTGCCGGGTCTGGCCGCGTGCCCTGACGTACTCGGCCATCGCGGCGCGCGCGTCCCGGTCGAGGTCGCGCCAGGCCCGCAGGGCGGTCTCGTAGGTCTGCGACTGGCGCGCGGTCCATTGCGTCTGGGTGGGCGGCCCGTACGAGTCGCGCAGCTTGTCGACCCGGCTGTGCGCCTGGTCCGCCGCGCGCCGCTTCTGCACGAGTTCGTCGAATGTGTGAGCCACACGAAAAGACCCTAATCACGCCGGGGCCGTCGCGCGCGCCGAGCACGACCTCCACAAGTTGCCCACAGTTGCCCACCGGGGGTCCGCCGACCCTTAACATCATGGGCACCAACCATGGCCGGACCTGCACGAGAAGTGAGGAAGCGTGTCGGACACCGAGGGAGCGGCGGTGCCTGAGCGGCTGCTGATCAGTCGTGCCACCACGGACGACGGCGTCTGTGTCGTCACTCTGGCGGGTGAGGTGGATCTCGACGGCAGCGCCCAGCTCCGCGACGTGCTGCTGTCCGGCCTGGAGACGTCCCGGGTCGCGGTGGTCGATCTCGCGGACGTGGCGTTCATGGATTCCAGCGGCATCAACGTGTTCATCGCCGCGCACCAGGCCGCGGCGGCCGGCGGCGGCACGCTGCGCCTGGCCGCCCCGCGCCAGGCGGTCCTGCGGGTGCTGCAACTGGTCGGCCTCGACGTGCTGATCGCCTGCTACCCCACCGTCGACCAGGCGCTGACCGGCTGACGGCCGCCGCACGGGCAGCGGCACCGGTCACCGCGCGAGGCAGCGGCCGCGCAGGGCGGGGGGCGGCCGGCGCGGCGGAAGGCGGGCCGTCACCGCAGGGGAAGGCGGGCGTACACGGTCTTCCCCTGCGCGTGCGGCTTGGTGATCACCTCGTCGCACAGCCGGGTCACGATCTCCAGACCGTGCCGGCCGATCCGCAGGGGGTCGCGGGGCAGGAACGTGGGGAAGCCGTCCGCCGTGTCCGACACCGCGATCTCCACCTGGTCCTCGATGAGGGTCAGTACCAGCCGGCAGGGACCCGGCGCGTGCCGCAGGGCGTTGGTCACCAACTCGCTGGTGACCAGACGCGCCGCGTCCAGGAAGGTGGCGGACGTCTCCACGCCCGCCTCGCCGAGCCGTCCGACGAAACCCTGGACGACGTCCCGGGCGGCGGGGATCATCGCCGTTCCGCCGGCGAACTCCACCGCCGCGGACAGGACGGAGCGTTCCGCGGCATGGGGTCTGCGCGCCCGAGTCATACTGAGCCTCACCGTCCGGTCCGGGGCCGAATAGGGCAAGCAGGAGCCCGCGGCACCACACGATACGCACCGCAGGGGCCTGTTCGATCCGCTTGCCGCCAACTTCCGTCGCGCGGGCGGCTTTCCGGCCGCCGCCCGGAAGGCGGTGACCTCGGCCCAGGAGCAGCCCCGCGCACCCGTACGGCTGCGGGTGCGGGCGGCCCGTCCTCCGTTTTCCCGAGGCAAGCCCGTTGACATGTTCACAGTGGCGGAGAGATTCTGAGAGCGCTCTCACGATGGTCCGGACCAGCCTCCCCATACCGGCTCCCCGGCCGTCTCCCCCACGTCTGCGCGCCCCCGCTCCCCGGGGCGCGCACGGAGGTCGCGCATGTTCAGCAGAGTCCGCCCGGCACGACTCGGGCACCGGATCGCCGCGACGGCGACCGCCCTCGCCACCGTCGCGGCGGGTGTCCTGCTCGCCGCCGGGTCCCCCTCCGCGAGCGCCGCCACCGCCGGCGGCACCGCGGTCCCGGCGACCATCCCCCTGCAGATCACCAACAACTCCGGCCGCGCCGAGCCGGTCTACGTCTACAACCTCGGCACCGAACTGTCGACGGGCCGTCAGGGCTGGGCCGACGCGGGCGGCACCTTCCACGCCTGGCCCAGCGGCTCCAACCCGCCGGTCCCGGCACCCGACGCCTCGATCACCGGCCCCGCCCCCGGGCAGACCGCGACCGTCCGGCTGCCCAAGTTCTCCGGGCGGGTGTACTTCTCCTACGGCCAGAAGCTCGTGTTCAAGCTGACCACCGGCGGCCTGGTGCAGCCCGCCGTGCAGAACCCGAGCGACCCCAACCGCGACATCCTCTTCAACTGGTCGGAGTACACGCTCAACGACTCCGGGCTGTGGATCAACAGCACCCAGGTCGACATGTTCTCCGCGCCGTACGCGGTCGGCGTCCAGCGCTCGGACGGCACCACCGCGACCACGGGGCACCTCAGGGCGGGCGGCTACCACGGCTTCTTCAACGCGCTGCGCGCGCAGTCCGGCGGCTGGGCCGGCCTGATCCGGACCCGCTCCGACGGCACCGTGCTCCGCGCGCTCTCCCCGCTGTACGGGGTGGAGACCGGCGCCCTGCCGGCCTCGGTGCTGGACGACTACATCAACCGCGTCTGGCAGAAGTACGCCACCTCCACGCTGACGGTCACCCCGTTCGGCGACCAGCCCGGCGTGAAGTACTTCGGGCGGGTCTCGGGCGGCGTGCTGAACTTCACCAACAGCGCGGGCGCCGTCGTCACCAGCTTCCAGAAACCGGACGCGAGCAGCGTCTTCGGCTGCCACCGGCTGCTGGACGCCCCCAACGACCAGGTGCGGGGCCCGATCTCGCGCACGCTCTGCGCGGGCTTCAACCGGTCCACGCTCCTGACCAACCCCAACCAGCCGGACGGCACGGCCGCGGACTTCTACCGGGACGCGGTGACCAACCACTACGCCCGTGCGGTCCACGCGCAGATGGCCGACGGCAAGGCGTACGCCTTCGCCTTCGACGACGTCGGCAACCACGAGTCGCTCGTGCACGACGGCAATCCGCAGCGGGCGTCCCTGATCCTGGACCCGCTCGACTGACCGGCACCGGCCGGCCACCGCGGGCGCACCGGGCGGACCTCACCCGGTGCGCCCGCGGCACGGGCACTCAGGAAGCCGTGCAGGCGCCCACCGCCGGTACCGCGCCGCTGCCGTTCTTCATCACGGTGAACCCGAAACTGGTCGAGGCGCCGGCCGCCAGCGAGCCGTTGCCGTTCGGCCGCATGGTCAGCACGTTGCCGCTGCTGTCCCAGGCCGGGCTGCCGTTCCAGGTCGCCGACATCTTCTGCGGCGCGGTCAGCGTCACCGTCGCCGTCCAGTCGCTGATCGCCGCCGTCCCGGCGGTGATGGTGACCTTGCCGTTGTAGCCGTTGTTCCACTCCTCCGCCTTGCTGTACGTGGCGGTGCAGGTCGCCCCGCCGCCCCCGTCTCCGCCGCCGCCCGTGCCGCCGAGCGCGGACAGCACCGCGCCGTAGGCGGGCTTGGCCGCGTAGTTCGCGTCGAAGAGCAGGGGCGTGCCGCTGCTGCGCCAGGAGTACTTGTCGGTGATGCCCCAGACGGTGATGCCGGTACAGCGGCTCACCGCCAGGCAGGCCCTGACCACACTGGCGTAGCTGTTCGCCTGGGCGGTGCCGGAGCCCTCGATGTCCAGCTCGGTGATCTGCACGTCGACGCCGAGGTCGGCGAAGCGCTGGAGGTTGGCCTGGTAGTCGGCGGGGACCGGGGAGGCACTGTTGAAGTGGGACTGGAAGCCCACGCAGTCGATGGGCACGCCCCGCGACTTGAAGTCCCGGACCATGGCGTAGACCGCGTTGCTCTTCGCGTTGACGCCGTCGGTGTTGTAGTCGTTGTAGCAGAGCTTGGCGGCCGGGTCGGCGGCGCGGGCGGTGCGGAACGCCTCCTCGATGAAGCCGTCGCCCAGCTTGTCCTGGAACGGGGAGCTGCGGCGGGCGCCGCTGCCGCCGTCCTGGAACGCCTCGTTGACCACGTCCCAGCTATGGATCTCGCCCTGGTAGTGCTGCATGACGCGGGTGATGTGGTTGTTCATCGCCGACCTGACGTCGGCGGCGGCCAGGCCGCCCACCCAGCCGGGCAGTTGGGAGTGCCAGACGAGGGTGTGGCCGCGGACGGCCATGCCCCGGCCCCGCGCGTGGTTCACGACCTGGTCGGCGGCGCCGAAGGTGAAGACGTTCCGGCTCGCCTCGGTGGCGTCCCACTTCATCTCGTTCTCGGGCGTCACGGAGGTGAACTCGCGGTTCAGCGTGGCGGTGTAGGCGGACTCGCCGAGGTGGCCCGCGGCGACGGCGGTACCGAAGTAGCGGCCCTTGCCGGCCGCCGCCGAGCCGAGGGTGTCGGCGGCCTCGGCGGAAGGACCGGCCTCGGCGGAAGGGGTGGCTCCGGCCGAAGGGGTGGCTTCGGCGGTGTGGGTGGCGGCCGTCAGCGCCGCCACGGTGACCAGCCCGGCCGTCGCGGCCCGCCATAAACGTGTCAGATACATGTCATCCCTTCGGTCGAGCGGGGGCTCGGTTTCGAAAGTTTCGGTCTTGTTTCCGAACGGTGCGGAGGAGATTACGGTCCCCCGTGGGGCCGGTCAACGCCCGCAACAGTCCGAGTTCCGCCGCACCGGCGACATGTGGCCACCACCCCGGACACCGGCCGCACCCTCGCCTCCTTCGCGCACCTTCTTCGAATGTTTCGAACGGTTCCGGCGTGCCCGCCGCCGACTGTCCCGGCCCCCGTCGGCGCCCACGCACGCGAAGAGCCCCCGGTGCCTGTAGGGGCACCGGGGGCTCCGCCGCCTGCTCAGGGGATCTGATCTGGCGCATCCCCCGCCGGCCACGCGTTCCTCGCTCAGTGGCGGAACGTGTCCTTGGTCTTCTCCTTGGCCTGCCGGGCGTCGCCCTTCGTCTGCTCGGCCCGGCCCTCCGCGGTCAGCTTCTCGTTGCCGACCGCCCGGCCCGCCGTCTCCTTGGCCTTGCCCTTGGCCTGCTCCACCTTCGCCTTGGACTTCTCGCTGCCTGCCACGTCGTCTCACCCCTGCGGTCACATCGGTTGCGTGACCCACCGTGTTTCCCGCTCCGCGCCCGGCAAACCCGGCGGCCGGCCGGGTGAGCGGGCCCGTGGCGGGTAGGCGGTCCTTGCCGGGCAGCCGTTGTCCGGGTGGAGAACTCGGAGGAAATGTCATGGCCGGAGTTCTGGACAAGATCATGCGGTACGCGCGCAGCCCGCAGGGGCGTCGGACGACGGAGCAGGTACGCCGGGCCGCCGCGGACCCGCGCCGCCGCTCGCAGGCCCAGCAGTTGCTGCGGAAATTCGGCAAGCGCCGCTGACCCGGCACGGCGGAGACCCGGCATGGGGGCCCTGCGCGGCGGCTGACCCGGCCGGGTCAGCCGCGAGTGGCGTGCGGATGGCTGCGGGGCCGCTCCGGCGGGCGGCGCCCGTCGTCGCCGGAGCGGTTCCGCCACCAGTCCGGTGCGGCGACCAGCAGGGCGCAGAGCATGAAAGCGACGCCCGCGCCCACCGACAGCGCCACGGCACGGTGGTAGTCGTCGTGGGTGTCGGCCAGCACCAGGTAGAACAGGCCCGGCAGGGCGGCGGTCCCCACCGCTCCGCCGAGGCGCTGCCCGGTCTGCAGGGCGCCGCCGGCGGCGCCCGCCATGGCCACCGGGACCTCGCGCAGTGTCATCGTGAAGTTCGGGGAGATCACGCAGCCGTTGCCGAGTCCGCCCAGGAGCAGCAGCGGCGCGGCGAGCCACGCGGCCGAACCGGCCGGCGCCAGCCACAGCACCAGCGCCGCGCCGCCGAGCCCGGCCATCACCGCGACGAGCCCGCAGACGGTCAGCAGCCGGCCGAACCGGCCCACCAGCCGGCCGGCCACGGCCGCCGCGGCGGCGGAGCCCACGGCGAACGGGGTCACGGCGAGGCCGGACCGCAGGGGTGAGTAGCCCAGTCCGTTCTGGAAGAACAGGGCGAAGACCAGCCACACGCCGCTGAAGCCCACGAAGTACAGCGCGCCCAGTCCCGCGCCGGTGGCGTAGCCGCGGGTCGCGGTGAGCAGGCGCGGGTCCAGCAGCGGAGCGCCGTCGCGGGCGGCGACCCGGCGCTCCCACCGGACGAAACCGAGGAGCACCAGCGCTCCCACCGGGAACAGCCACCACAGGCGGCTCAGCCCGCCCGCCTCGGCCAGGACCAGCGGCAGCATCACGGCCAGGATTCCCACGCCGAGCAGCGCGACCCCCACGGGGTCGAGGCGTCCCCGCTTCCCGGGTGCCATCCGGGGCAGCAGGCGGGCGCCGAGCACCAGGGCGACGAGCCCGACCGGCACATTGACGTAGAAGATCCAGCGCCAGCCCCGCGAGCCGTCGGCGAGGGCGAGGATCAGGCCGCCGACGACCGGTCCGACGGCGCTGGAGACCCCGACGGTGGCACCGAAGAGCCCGAAGGCACGGCCGCGCTCGGCGCCCTGGAACATCTGCTGGATCAGGGCCGTGTTCTGCGGGGACAGGCCCCCGGCGGCGACCCCCTGGGCGAGCCGGGCGACGACGAGCAGGGTGATCGAGGGTGCGGCGCCGGCCGCCGCGCTGCACACCACGAAGGCGGCCAGGGAGACGAGGAAGACCCGGCGTCTGCCGAACGCGTCACCGAGGCGTCCGGCGGTCACCAGGGTGAGGGCGAAGGCGAGGGCGTACCCGGAGACCACCCACTGCACGGAAGCCGCCGACGCGTGCAGTTCCCGCTGCATGGACGGCAGCGCCACGGCCACGATCGTCACGTCGAGCAGGGTCATGAAGCCGGCGACCAGCGTGGCCCACAGGGCCCGCCACCGGTTCGGATCGTTCACGGGTACTCCCTCCGCGAGAGCGCCTCGCGCTCCCACGCCTGCGTCACCGGTCCGGGGCGGTCCAAACGTCCCAGGGCGCGCCGACCGCCCCTTCGGGCCTCATAAGCAGGGCTTATGGGCCCATAGACCGGACCCGAGTACCGACTTAGGGTTGCCTCAGCTTAGGCTTCCCGTCGAGTCGATCTGTCACCGCTCGAAGGGAACCCGAACATGCCCCGCCCTCTGCGGGTAGCCATCGTCGGATCCGGCCCCGCCGGAATCTACGCCGCCGACGCCCTGCTCAAGTCCGAGGTGGCCGCCGAACCCGGCGTTTCCATCGACATCTTCGAGCGCATGCCCGCTCCGTTCGGGCTGATCCGCTACGGCGTCGCCCCCGACCACCCGCGGATCAAGGGCATCATCAAGGCCCTGCACCAGGTGCTGGACAAGCCGCAGATCCGTCTTTTCGGCAATGTGGACTACGGCACCGACATCAGCCTGGACGACCTGCGCACCTTCTACGACGGCGTGATATTCGCCACCGGCGCGACCGCCGACCGTGACCTGGCGATCCCCGGCATCGACCTCGACGGCTCCTACGGCGCCGCCGACTTCGTCGCCTGGTACGACGGCCACCCCGACTTCCCGCGCACCTGGCCGCTGGAGGCGGAGAAGGTCGCCGTCCTCGGCGTGGGCAACGTGGCCCTCGACATCGCGCGCGTACTGGCCAAGACCGCCGACGAACTGCTGCCGACCGAGATCCCGCCGAACGTCCACGAGGGTCTCAAGGCCAACAAGGCGCTGGAGGTGCACGTCTTCGGCCGCCGCGGTCCGACGCAGGCGAAGTTCAGCCCGATGGAGCTGCGGGAGCTGGACCACTCCCCCAACATCGAGGTCATCGTCGACCCCGAGGACATCGACTACGACGAGGGCTCGATCGCCACCCGGCGCGGCAACAAGCAGGCCGACATGGTCGCCAAGACCCTGGAGAACTGGGCGATCCGGGACGTCGGCGACCGGCCGCACAAACTGTTCCTGCACTTCTTCGAGTCGCCGGCCGAGATCCTCGGCGAGGACGGCAAGGTCGTCGGGCTGCGCACCGAGCGCACCGAGCTGGACGGCACCGGGAACGTCAAGGGCACCGGCCGCTTCAAGGAGTGGGACGTCAGCGCGGTCTACCGCGCGGTCGGCTACCTCTCCGACAAGCTCCCCAAGCTGCCCTGGGACCTGGACACCGGCACGGTCCCGGACGCGGGCGGGCGGGTCCTTGAGGAGTCGGGCGAGCACCTCGCCTCCACGTACGTCACCGGCTGGATCCGGCGTGGCCCGGTGGGCCTGATCGGCCACACCAAGGGGGACGCCAACGAGACGGTGGCCAACCTGCTGGACGACTTCGCGCACGGCCGTCTGCGCACGCCGGCCTCCCCCGGCCCGGAGGCGCTGGACGCCTTCCTGGCCGAGCGGAACATCCGCTTCACCACCTGGGAGGGCTGGTACAAGCTGGACGCCGCCGAGCGGGCGCAGGGCGAGCCGCAGGGCCGCGAGCGGGTGAAGTACGTCGAGCGTGAGGACATGCTCCGGGAGAGCGGCGCCTGATCTCGGTACGGCCGCGGGCTCCCGGCCCGGCCGTACGCGCGAACCGGGCCCCGGACCGTGAGCCCGCGGCCCGGGGCCCGCTCGCGGGCGGCCGCCCCGGGCCCGGCGGGTTCAGTCCCGGGTGGCGCCGACGTCGCCGTTGACCGTGCGCAGCCGGATCACCCGGCCGTCCGCCGCGCCCGCGGTGGGCACGTCGACCGTGGGGCTGCCGTTGCCGGTGGTGGCCGAGACCCGGTAGGCGGGGGCGTCGTGGGGCAGCGCGACGCGGACCGAGCCGTTGGTCGTGGTCCCGCCGACGCCGTCCGGCGCCGTGGCGCAGGCGAGCACCACGTCCCCGTTGACCGTCTCGGCGTGCAGGTCGCCGGCGCGCAGCCCGGTCGCGCGGACCGAGCCGTTGCGGGTGGCGAGGCGGACGGCCGCGCCGTCCGTTCCGGAACGGGTCACGGTGACGTCCCCGTTGACGGTCGTCAGGTCGAGCGCGCCCCGCACCCCGGCAGCGTCGATGCCGGCGTCGCGGGCGCTGACGGTGACCGGGGTGCCGGCCGGGACGTCCACCCGGGGCATCCGGGGGCAGCGGCCGTCCCGCGCCTCGCAGCTCAGGTCCAGCACCCAGGTGTCGTCCCGGTGGGTCCAGCGGTGGCCGACCCGGCCGTCCACCTCGACCTCGTCGTCGTCGCCGGGGCGCAGGGACACCCCGTTCTCCGAGGTGATCACGAGGTGGGCGCCGGTCGGCGCGCCCCAGGCGTCCGGCCCGCCGTCGCCGCCGCCGTCCCCTCCCCCGCATCCCGTCGCCAGCAGCGGGAGCGGGAGGAGGAGTGCCGCGAGGGTCCGGCGGGGCGTCCGGGTCGGTGTCGTCGCTTCCATGCCGGGCCGTCTGCCCCGGCCCGGCGCGGCCATGGCACCGGGCGGCCGGTCAGACCTCCAGTTCCCCTTCGATGCGGCGCAGTTGGTGACGCGCCATCGCCAGGTTCGCCCGGCTCGCGTCGAGCACCAGGTAGAGGAAGAGTCCGTTGCCGCCGCGCCCCTTGAGCAGGCGGATCAGGTGGTACTGGCTGTTCAGCGTGATGAGGATGTCCTCGATCTCGTCCTGGAGGCCGAGGAGTTCCATCGTGCGCAGCTTGGCCCGTACGACGTCGGTGTTGCCGGCGGCGGCGACCTCCAGGTTGAAGTCCTTGGTGCCGCCCAGCGTGCCGAGCGCCATGCCGCTGGTGTAGTCGACGAGCGCGGCGGCCGAGGCTCCGTCGATGACGCCGAGGCACTCCTTGAGCGCGGTCTCCAGGTTGGCCATGGGGTGGGTTCCCTTCGTGTCGTGATCGTTCGGTCAGTCAGGCCGGCGGTGGCCGCCGGCCTGGGGATGCGGCTGGTGGGTGGGGCGCTGCGGGGTGCGTACCGGCAGCGTGCCGATCGGGCGGGCGGTCTCCGCCCGGGGGGTCGCGGTGTGTTCGTCGGAGGGTTCGGGCCCGTCGGGGGGCTCGGCGGCGCGGGCCCGGGCGGCGACCAGATCTCCTATCCGGGTCCCGCTGCGCCGGCCCTCCAGGTGCAGCCGGCCCACGTTGACGCGGCCGTCGGCGAGGAGGGTGAGCACGGCGGCGGGGCCGGCCGCGTAGGTGGCGACGTAGCCCTCGGTGCCGCGCAGCAGCAGTTCGCGGAAGTCGCCGCGGCCGGTGGCGTCCGCGGTCCGCCGGGCGACGCCGAGGGCGGCGGCGGTGAGCGCGGCGAGCCCTTCGGGTTCGGTCCCCGGCGCGTCCTCGGCGAGGACGAGTCCGTCGACGGTGGCCGCCAGGGAACCGGTCAACCGGGGCACTCGGTGGCGCAGTCGGTGCAGTTCGGCCAGGACGTCGCTCTCGACGGCCATGAGCAGTCTCCTTTCGGCACGCCGGCGGCGCGCGCGGATCACAGCGCCTCCAAGGCGGCTCGCAGCCGTCGCAGCAGGGCGGTGTCGGGGTCGTCCCACGCGGTCCCGCACGGGTCGGGGGTCCTCGGGTCCGGCACGGGGACGCGGGTCGCGGTGGTGACGAGCCCGTCGGCGGCCAGTCGGCGCAGTTCGACGAGGGTGTGGTAGGTGCGGCAGGCGAGGGCCTCGGCGATGTCCGGGGCGGTGCGGACCCCGTCGACCTGGGCCAGGGTCCGGCCGCGCCGGGCGGGCAGGTCGGCGGGGTCGGCGCCGGGCGCGCGGGCGAGCGGGGCGATGTCGACGGCGGGGTCGGGCCAGATGCGGTGCAGCAGGTCGCGGCGGCGCCGGGACTCGCGGACCACGGTGTCCACGGAGACGGAGCGGACCGTGCCGAGCCAGTGCGCGGCGCCCGGCCGGAAGCGGTGGGCGGGGGTGTCGTGGACGAGGGCGAAGTAGGCGGCGTCGAAGAGGGCGCCGAGGTGGCAGACCTCCAGCGCCCCGGCGGTGACCCGGCCGCTGTCCACCAGCCGGCGCCCCACCCGGTGGTGGACGCCGTCCCGGTCGACCGCCTCCCACCAGCCGTCGGCGGCGAGGGTCCCGCTCCGGGTCAGCAGGGCGCCGAGGCCGGGGGTGCAGGCGGACTCGACGTGCACGACGCTGCCCGCGGCGAGGTAGAAGACGCCCCGCTCGCCGCTCAGGGCGCCGGTGGCCCGTTCGGCGGCCAGGGCCCGTAAGGAGGCCGAGGTGGTGTCGTGCGCGGCCCAGGCCGTCGTCATCCGAGCACCAGCCGGTCGGCCAGCTCGGCGAGCCGGATGCGGGCCAGCGCGAGGTTTCCGTCGTGGCGGTCCAGCCACAGGTGGAGGAAGACGGTGCTGTCGAAGGGGGTGCTGACGAATCGCAGCAGGTGGTAGGAGTCCGCGGTCGTGACGATCAGGTCCGCCACGGGAGGTTCCCGGCCGGTCGTGGCGCCTTCGGCCGGGGCCAGCGAGCCGCTCTCGGCGGCGTGCCGGGCGAGTTCGGCGGTCTCCGCGGCCGCGGCCTCCGGGTCGCCGCCCGGTGCCTCGCCCGCCGCCCCCAGGGCGAGTCCGCTGATCCAGTCGACCAGTGACGCGCCGCGGGCGCCGGGCAGCCGCATGGCCTCCAGCAGGCTTTCGTCGATTCCGGGCACGCCGGATCCCCTCCCTGAACGGCTGCTCCGTGAACGTGACGAGCAGACTACGGAAAGTGCGCGCATCCGGTGGAGGGTTTGGCATTTTCCGGAGGAACGTGCCGTCGCTACGGCATACTTCGGGCGTCTACGGCTTTTTCCCGTCAAGGCGCCCGCCGCAGGTGCGGACAGATCCGCCCGAACCGCGAGTACCGGGCCGGCAGGCGTGTTCACGGCGGAACGGGCAACCCGTTCCCGCATGGCCCGACTTCACCTCCCCCACCGCGACAAGCACCCCTCCGCCCCCGACGACACCGGTGAACCCCGGCAGGCCGACGAGGAGTTCGGCCCGGACGCCGCCACCGAGCGCGCCGCCCCCGACTCGCTGACCGGTCTGCCCGGGCGTTCCTGGCTCGCCCTGCTCAAGCGGGTGGTGAAGGAGTTCCAGGACGACGAGCTGACCGACCGCGCCGCCGCCCTGACCTACTACGGGGTGCTGTCGCTGTTCCCGGCACTGCTGGTGCTGGTGTCCCTGCTCGGCATCGCCGGGCAGTCGGCCACCGAAGAGATCATGGCCAATGTGCAGAAGCTCGCCCCGGGTCCGGCGCGGGACATCATCACCGACGCGGTACGGCAGTTGCAGGACCAGGCCGGTCTCGGCTCGGTGCTGGCGGTGGTCGGCCTGCTCGCCGCCGTCTGGTCCGCCTCCGGCTACGTGGCCGCCTTCATCCGCTCCGCCAACGCGGTCTACGACGTCCCCGAGGGGCGGCCCATGTGGAAGGTGCTGCCGCTGCGCGTCGTCCTCACCGTGGTCCTGCTGCTGCTGGCCGTGGCCAGTGCGCTGATCGTGGTGTTCACCGGGAGTCTGGCCCAGCAGGCCGGCACCGCGCTGGGCATCGGCGACACCGCGGTGACCGTCTGGGGGATCGCCAAGTGGCCCGTGCTGGTGCTGCTGGTGACGTCGATGATCGCGCTCCTGTACTGGGCCACCCCCAACGCCCGGATGCGCGGCATCCGCTGGATCTCGCCGGGCAGCGTGGTCGCCCTGCTGATCTGGCTGATCGCCTCCGCCGGCTTCGCGTTCTACGTGGCCAACTTCAGCTCGTACAACAAGACCTACGGCGCCCTGGCCGGCGTGATCATCTTCCTCGTCTGGCTGTGGGTCACCAACCTGGCGATCCTGCTGGGCCTGGAGTTCGACGCCGAGCTGGCCCGGCAGCGCGTGATCGCCGGCGGCCACCCGGAGAACGAGGAGCCCTACGTGGAACCGCGCGACACCCGAGCCTTCGACGACGCGGACCGGCGCCGGATGGACCAGGGGGAATGACGCCGCGGCCGGGGATCTTCCCCCGGCCGCGGACCCGGTCCTCCCGCGGCGCCGGCCGGCGGCCCGACGGGAGGGGCGGCCCTACGGGAGGATCGAGTCGACGTAGCCGCCGTCGACGCGGACGGCGGCGCCGGTGGTCGCGGACGCCTGGGGCGAGCTGAGGTACACCACCAGGTTGGCGATCTCCTCCGGCTCGATCAGGCGCTGGATCAGCGACTGCGGACGGTGCTCGCGCATGAACACCCGCTGCGCCTCCTCCCAGGGCAGGTCGCGGTCGACCAACTGGTACACGAACTCCTCGACGCCGCCCGTGTGGGTGGGCCCGGCGATGACGGAGTTGACCGTCACGCCGCTGCCCGCGGCCTCCTTGGCGAAGCCCCGGGAGACGGCGAGCAGCGCCGTCTTGGACATGCCGTAGTGGATCATCTCGGCGGGGATGACGACCGCCGAGTCGCTCGCGATGTTCAGCACCCGCCCCCAGCCGCGCTCCTTCATCCGGGGCAGGTAGGCCCGGATGAGCCGGACGCCCGCCAGGACGTTGATCTCGAAGTAGCGGCGCCACTCGTCGTCGCTGATCTCCAGCGCGGCCTCGGCACCGAAGATCCCGAGGTTGTTGACGAGGATGTCGGCGTCGGGCAGCGCCCGCACGGCGTCCGCCGCGCCCTCCTCGGTGCCCAGGTCGGCCGCGACCGGCACGAACTCCCCCTCCGGCACCTCGGCCCGCAGCCGCCCGACGCTCTCCTCCAGGCGCTCCGCGTCGCGTCCGTTGACGCCCACCCGCGCGCCGGCCCGGGCCAGCCCGGTGGCGATCGCCGCGCCGATGCCCTGGGTGGAGCCCGTCACCAGCGCGGTCCGCCCGTCGAGGTCCAGTTTCATCGTGTCACTCCCTGTCGTGCCGTACGGTCGTTCGCCTTGCTCCTGCCCGCTGTGAACCAAGATCCACGTCGGTCCGCGCCCACGCACCCCGGTCGGCCCACCCCCGGGTGGCCCGCGCCGGACCGCGGCGACGATACTGGCCACGCACGTGCCCCCACCCTCAGATGGACTCATGCCGATCTCTGCCACCGAGCGCCCCGCGATCCCGCCCACGGTGTGGCTGGCCCGGGGCCGCCACGTCGGAACCGCCGCCCGGGAGGTGCTGCTGCGCACCCTGCGGCAGCACAAGGACGGCGGTGTCGTCGACGACTTCCGCGAGCTGCCGCACGACGAGCCCTCCGGGAAACGAGTCTTCGAGGCGCGCTGGCGGGTGGCCGGGGAGGTGACGGTCCGGGCCCGGCTGACCCTCGCGGGCGGTACGGCCGGGAGCCAGGAGTGGACGCTGGTCGCGGAGGCCGAGGCGCACTGGGACCTGGCCTGGCCCTCCCCCGCCGGGCGGTTCTGGCCCGAGGACCCGGACGTCACCTGGGACCGCGACGCCGCCACGGGTCTGCGGCTGCGCGGGATCAACGCGCTGCCCGAGGACGACAAGGACGTGCGCCGGCTGCTCCGGGACGCCGGGCGCGGCGGGTGGAACATCCACGTCGTCGTGCACGAGGCGATGACCCCCGACCACCGGGGCCGGGTGCCGCTGGCCACCCGGCTGCCGCCGGGCCTCAGCCATCGTGTGGTCGAACACCGGGCCTCCCCGCAGCAGGCGCGGGTGGTGAACTGGGCCCTGGAGGAGTTCGGCGTCCAGGTGCCCAGGGGCGGCGCGGTCGTGCTGCCCGGCACCCCGCCGGCGCCCGGTCCCGACCCGCGGGAGTTCACCGTCCGCTCGGTCTTCCTCGACGGTTCCGAACCGGCCGAGCTGATCGCCGCGGTGACGCGCTTCGCCGGGCTGGCACGCCCGCTGCCGGACGGCGCCGAGGAGGAGCTGACCGCGCTGCGCGAGGAGTGGCGCCTGCTCACGCTGGAGGAGGAGCTGGCCCGGGAGCGGCGGCTGGTGAAGATGTACGCCGAGGCGCTGGAGGCGATGACGAAGTCCCGGGACCTGTACCGGGAGGCCGCCGAGAGCGCCAACGAGGCGCTGGCCGCCCTGCGCGAGTCGGCGGGGGCGCCCGCGCCGCGGCACGAGCCCGCCGACGCCCGTGCCGCCTCCCCGCTGCGGGCGCTCACCCGCAGTCTGGAGCGCCTGAAGGCGTCCGGCGGGCCGCGGCCCGGCACCCGCCACGGCGACCCCGCCCCGGCCGACCGGCCCGGCGAGGACTGAGCGGCCGGGCCGGCCCCGGGCGGCCGACCCGGTGGTACGTGTCATCCGCGGCAACCTGGATACGCGGACGGCACAGCCGTACCGGCCCGTCCCGGAAGGTCGCCATGGACAGCCACGACACCGGCGCAGCAGCCGCCGCCTCCGCCCACTCGGACCTCACGCTCCGGGTCAACGGCGAACCCCGCACGCTCCACCTCGACCACCGCCGCGTCCTGCTGGACCTGCTGCGCGAGGATCTCGGGCTCACGGGTGCCAAGAAGGGCTGTGACCACGGCCAGTGCGGGGCCTGCACGGTCCTGGTGGACGGGCGGCGGGTCAACAGTTGTCTCCAGCTCGCCGTCGCCCTGGACGGCTCCGAGGTGACGACCGTCGAGGGACTCGCGGACGGGGAGGGCCCGCACCCCGTGCAGCGGGCGTTCCTGGACCGGGACGCCTTCCAGTGCGGGTACTGCACCCCGGGCCAGATCTGCTCGGCGGTCGGTGTGCTCGCCGAGGCAGCCGAGGGTCACCCCTCGCACGTCACCGACCCGGCGGCGCCCTCTGGTGAGCCGGTGGAGCTGGACCGGGAGGAGATCCGGGAGCGGCTGAGCGGCAACCTGTGCCGGTGCGGTGCCTACCCGCGGATCGTCGACGCCGTGGCGGAGGTGAGCTGACGTGGAATCCTTCGCCTACGTCCGGGCCGGCAGCGTCGAGGAGGCCACCGACGCGTTCGCCGCCCGTCCCGGCGCCCGCTATCTCGGCGGCGGCACCAACCTCGTGGACCTGATGAAGCTGGGCGTGGAGACGCCCGCCGCGCTCATCGACGTCACCCGGCTCCCGCTGGACGCGGTGGAGGAGCTGGCGGACGGCGCGCTGCGGGTCGGGGCGACGGTCCGCAACAGCGACCTCGCGGCCCATCCGGTGGTCCGCGACCGGTATCCGGCGTTGTCGCAGGCGCTGCTGGCGGGCGCCTCCGGGCAGTTGCGCAACGCCGCCACCACCGGCGGCAACCTGCTGCAGCGCACCCGCTGCCCGTACTTCCAGGATCTGTCCAAGCCGTGCAACAAACGGGTGCCCGGCACCGGCTGCGGCGCCCTGGAGGGCGTGCACCGCGACCACGCGGTGCTCGGCCACTCCGAGCGCTGCATCGCCACCCACCCCTCCGACATGGCGGTGGCGCTCGCCGCGCTCGACGCCCGGGTGGAGCTGAGCGGCCCCGAGGGCAGCCGGAGCGTGCCCGCCGCCGACTTCCACCGGCTGCCCGGGGCACGCCCGGAGCAGGACACCGAGATCCGCTCCGGTGAGCTGATCACGGGCGTGCTCCTGCCGGCCGCCACCGGCGGGCTGCCCTCCGCGTACCGCAAGGCCCGGGACCGGGCCTCGTACGCCTTCGCGCTCGCCTCGGTCGCCGCCGTGCTGCGGATCTCGGACGGGGTGGTGGACCGAGTGGGCCTCGCCTTCGGGGCGGTGGCGCACCGGCCGTGGCGGGCGCGGCGGGCCGAGGACGCGCTGCTGGGCGCGGCGCCCACGGCGGCGGCGTTCGAGCACGCCGTGGACCTGGAGCTGGCCGCCGCCGAGCCGCTGCGGGACAACGCCTACAAGGTGCCGCTGGCCCGGCGCCTCGCCCTCGACGTACTGGGACGGCTCACGCCGTCCGCCGACCGGTGAGCACCGGCGTCCCCGAGGAGGACCACATGACCCCCGCCGAAACCGTCCTGGGCGCCGAGGCCGAGCGCCGGGAGGGACGGGAGAAGGTCACCGGCACCGCCCGGTACGCCGCCGAGTACGACTCCCCCGGCCGCGCCCACGCCTGGCCCGTGCCGGCCGGTGTCGCCCGCGGCCGGGTGCGGAGCGTCGACGCGGCGGCGGCGCTGGCGCTGCCCGGCGTGCTCGCGGTCCTCACCCACGAGAACGCGCCCCGGCTCGCGGAGCCGGACGATCCGATCCTGGCCGTGCTGCAGAACCCCCGGGTGCCGCACCGGGGCTGGTTCGTGGCGCTGGTGGTGGCCGAGTCCCCGGAGGCGGCCCGGTCGGGCGCCGCCGCCGTCCGCGTGGCGTACGACGTGGAGCCGCACGACGTGACGCTCACCGCCGCCCACCCCGATGCCTATGTCCCCGAGAACGCCAACGGCGGCCACCCGGCGGTCCGCGAGCAGGGCGACCCGGACGCGGCCTTCGCCGGCGCTCAGGTCCAGGTCGACGTCGAGTACCGGGTGCCGCCGCTGCACAACCACCCGATGGAGCCGCACGCGAGCACCGCGCGCTGGGACGGCGACCGTCTCACCGTGCACACCTCCAGCCAGGGCAGCAACGCCGTACGCACCGCCCTCGCCGCCGCGTTCGAGGTGCCCGAGGAGCGGATCACCGTCCACGCCGAGCACGTCGGCGGCGGTTTCGGTTCCAAGGGCACGCCCCGCCCCGACGTGGTGCTGGCCGTCATGGCGGCCCGGCACACCGGCCGGGCGGTCACCGTGGCCTTCCCGCGCCGGATGCTGCCCGCCGTGGTCGGGCACCGCGCGCCGACGCTGCACCGGCTGCGGCTGGGCGCCGGGCGGGACGGCCGGCTCACCTCGCTCCGGCACGAGGTGGTCACCCACTCGTCCCGGATCAAGGAGTTCGTGGAGCAGGCCGCGGTGCCCGCGCGGGTCATGTACGCGGCGCCGCACAGCCGTACCGCGCACCGGGTGGTCCGCCTGGACGTGCCCTCGCCGTCGTGGATGCGCGCGCCGGGCGAGGCGCCCGGCATGTACGCGCTGGAGTCGGCGATGGACGAGCTGGCCGGGGAGGCGGGCATCGACCCGGTGGAGCTGCGGATCCGCAACGAGCCGGAGACCGAACCGGACAGCGGCCTGCCGTTCAGCAGCCGGCACCTGGTGGAATGCCTGCGCGAGGGCGCCCGCCGGTTCGGATGGGCCGAGCGCGATCCGCGGCCCCGGTCCGGCACCGACGGTCCGCTCCTGCTGGGCACCGGGGTGGCGGCGGCCACCTACCCTGTCCTGGTGAGTCCGTCCACCGCCGAGACCCGGGCGCTGCCCGACGGCGGTTTCCTGGTACGGGTCAACGCCACCGACATCGGTACGGGCGCGCGGACCGTCCTCGCGCAGGTCGCGGCCGACGCCCTGGGCGTGGCTCTGGACCGGGTCCGGATCGAGGTGGGCAGCACCGGCCTGCCGTCGGCGCCGCTGGCCGGCGGCTCGTCCGGCACCGCGTCCTGGGGCTGGGCCGTGCACGAGGCGTCGGTCCGGCTCGCGGAGCGCCTGGCCGGCCTTCCCGGACCGGTGCCCGAGGACGGCATCGTCGCGCACGCCGACACCACCGGGCGGGCGGACGCCGAGGTCCCCTACGCCCGGCACGCCTTCGGGGCGCACTTCGCGCGGGTCGCGGTCGACCCGGTCACCGGCGAGGTACGGGTGCGCAACCTGCTGGGCGTCTACGCCGCCGGGCGCGTCCTGAACGCCCGTACCGCGCGTTCGCAGTTCGTCGGCGCGATGACGATGGGCCTGGGCATGGCGCTGACCGAGGGCAGCACGATGGACCCGGCCTTCGGTGACTTCACCGAGTCCGACCTGGCCTCCTACCACGTGCCCGTGCACGCCGACGTGGCGGACATCGAGGCGCACTGGGTCCGGGAGGACGATCCGCATCTCAACCCGATGGGGAGCAAGGGGATCGGCGAGATCGGCATCGTCGGCACGGCGGCGGCGATCGGCAACGCCGTCCACCACGCCACGGGCGTCCGGTTCCGCGAACTCCCGCTCACCCCCGACCGGGTGCTCATGGCACTGCTCGCGCACGAGGCGCCCGCCGGCACGTTCGGCGGGTGAGCCGTGACCGGCGGGTGACCCGGGCCGTCGGTGCGGCCCGGGTGCCACCGGTGCGGCGGTCGGTCCGCCGCGGGTCCGCGGCGGTCAGTCCGCCGTCGGCCGGGCCTCGGCCACCGGGCGGGCGGCCCATCTGCCGGGCGGCTGCGCGGCCACCCGTACGCACAGGGCGGTCAGTGCCGCCAGGGACGCGGCCGCGGCCGCGGTGACGGCGATCCAGGCCGGTGCGAGGGTGAGGTCCATCACCCGGGCGGGGCGGGAGCCGGGGGCGGTACCGGCGTACAGCCTGCCGGCGGCCAGCGCCACCGGTCCCACGACCGCGACGGCCAGCACCGGCACGGCGGGCCGCAGCGTCAGCACCAGGGCCAGCACCAGGCAGAGAGCGGACAGGCCGAGGGCGACGCCGTAGGCGCGGGCCGAGGTGCCCTCGGCGTGCAGCGGGAAGAAGGCGATCCCGCAGCCGGCCAGCACGGCGACGGCCAGCCGGCTCGACAGGGGCGCGGACCGGGCAGCCGTATCCCGCGCGGAGGACCGTGCCGGGTCCCGGTCCGGCGCCCCGTCCTGGTACTGGTCCCGGTCCTGGTCCTGGTCCCGGTCCTGCCGGGTGTCGGCGGTACGGCCGCGGCGGGGTGCGCGCGAGCGCGCGCGGCCCCCGCGGCCCGCTCCGGCGAGCAGCGCGCCCAGAGCGCCGCCGGACCGGCCGGACCGGCGGCCGTGCCCGGTGTCCTGCGGGTCGTCGTCGAAGCCGGGGTCGTCCAGGGCCCGCTCGTACGGCCGGCCCAGGGGGTCGGGCCGTTCCTCGCCGAGCCGGCCGATCAGCCGCACCAGTTCCTCGACGGGCCGGCCGGTGGCCGCGGCCCGGACCGCCTCCTCCCCGCAGTGCGGCAGGAGGGGGGTGCGGTGCAGCAGTGCCATCAATCGGGTGACGTCCTCCACCGGACGGCTCTCGGCCGCGGCCCGGATCGCCTCGTCCGCGCTGTCGGCGTCGCGCGGCGGCCGGGTCAGCAGCCCGACCAGCCGGGTCACGTCCTCCACGGACCGGTTCATCCCCACCGCGCGCAGGGCGTCGACGGTGGCCCGGGCGTACTGGGGCGACCGCTGCAGCGTGGTGATCAGCGTGACGACCTCCTCCAGGGGGCGGTCGGCCACGGCCGCCCGGACCAGGTCGCCGACCGGGTCGCCGTACGCCGCCGTGTCCGGGTGGGGCGCGGACCGCGTGACGGGCTCCTCGCACGGGTGGCGGCCGGGCGCGCGGGCGCCCTCGCGGTCCTCGTCGAACGGCGGCTCCTCGTCGACGTACAGGTCGTCGTGGAGGTCGTCGAACGGCCCGGCGGGCGCGCGGGCGGCGGAGGCCCGGACGGCGGACGGCTGCGAGCCGGGCGCGCCGCCCCTGGTGAACGGGGAGTGGGTGCCGGTTCCGGTGGTGGTCTCCGCGGCCGGCAGGTCCGCGGCGGTGGCTATGGAGTACTCGTTCGGACGGGGTGTTGACGAGCCGGTGGTCATGGGCTGCTCCGGGTGAAGGGGTGCGGCCGCTCCTGCGTCCCCGACATGCGACCTGCGACTGTGTGGTGACCATTACTAAGCGCCCCGGCCACGGCCTGCCACTCGGATGCGCCACGCGGATGAGGCCGGGAAACGGCTGCCATACCCGGGCCCGGAGCGGGAATCCCGTAGAAGACGTGTGCGACCGCGCACGGAAGGAGGGGGCGGGGTGGATACGACCACAGTGGTGCTCGTCGTGGCGGCCGTCCTCGCGGCGGCGGTCCTCGCCCTGGCCGTGGGGGTCCTGGTGAAGCTGGTGCGGACCCGGCGGGAGCTGCGCCGGGCCGGACTTCCCACCGGGCCGCGCTGGGTGTTCTGGGGCGCCGTCCTCTATCTGGTGCTGCCGACCGACCTGGTGCCCGATCCGGTGTATCTGGACGACATCGGCGTCCTGCTGCTCGCTCTGCGTTCCCTGCGCGGCTCCCTCGGCGCGCGCGGGCACGACGTGGCACGGCACCGGGGCGGGGAGCCCGCGGGCCGCGACTACGCAGCGTAAGGAAACCATTCACCGGCTGGACTCGTATAAGTCTCTGGAAGCCGAAGGCGGCCGGCGGACCGGGCGACGGCGCAACTCGGCCGTCGCTTGATCGGCGCAGCACCGACGAGGGAGAGACGATGCAACCGTTCGCGCTCACATACGCACGCCCCGCGGCGAATTCGGAGGCCGCGACTCCGTACTTCTACGACCTCGGCCGGCAGCTGAACGTGCTTCTCGACGGCCGCGCGGCCGCCGGGGACCACGCTCTGTTGCGGGATCTGGGGACCACGACCTCCACGGCGGGCTCGAAGACCCACTTCGACGACTGAACACGGATCACGCCAGATGACCGTGTTGATCCTGACCTGTGAAGAGGACATCACCGCGGACATGGTGGTGCTGCACCTGAACGAGTCGGGCGTTCCGGTGCTGCGGCTGGATCCGGCCGATCTGACCGATTCCGTGGCGCTCTCCGGCGAGTTCGCCCACGGCGTCTTCCGGGGCCATCTCTCGGCGGGGGGCCGGCTGGTGAGCATCGGCGGGCTGCGCTCGGTCTGGGTGCGCCGGCCGGGCGCCGCGGCGGCCCGCGCGGCGGCGCCCTCCGCCTGGCTGACCGAGGAGGCCGGGCAGGCGCTCTACGGCATGCTGCGCGGCTGCGGGGCGCGGTGGATGAACCATCCGGACGCCGCCCGCCGGGCCCGGCACAAGCCCTGGCAGTTACGGCTCGCTCAGGAGTGCGCACTGCCCGTGCCCGCCACGCTGATCACGACGTTCCCGCGGGCGGCCCGGGAGTTCGCCGAGCGCCACCCGGACCTGGTGGTCAAGCCGGTCTCGGGCGCGCATCCGCAGGATCCGCCCCGGGCGGTGCCGACCAGCCGGGTCCCGCCGGAGACCGATTTCGCCGCGGTCGCCTTCGGCCCCACGCTGCTGCAGCGCCGGGTGCCCAAGCGCGCGGACGTGCGGCTGACCGTGGTGGGCGACCGGCTGCTGGCGGCCCGCAAGGCGACCGCCGCCGGGGCCGACCCCGACGAGGTGGACGTCCGTTTCGCCGCGTCGTGCGAGCCGTGGCGCCCCGCCGAGGTGGCGCCGCGGGTCGCCGAGGCGGTCCTGGAGTACATGCGGCAGGCTCGTCTGGCCTACGGGGCGTTCGACTTCGCCGAGGACGGCGACGGCACCTGGTGGTTCCTGGAGTGCAACCAGTCGGGGCAGTTCGGGTTCGTGGAGGTGGACACCGGCCAGCCCATCGCCCGCACCATCGCCGAGTGGCTGGCCCGGCCCGGCCCCGAGGAGCCGGCGCCCGTGCCGGGCGGCGAGATGACGGCCGGCTGAACGGGCCGGGGCCGGCCGCCGCCGTTCCGGGTCAGTTCGGGCGGGGGCCGGGGAGCAGGGCGGTGCGCTGCCAGCCGTTGCCCGGGGACGGGGGCCGGTGGCCGGACGAGAGCAGCGGACGCATGACGACCTCCAGTTCCCTGCTCACGCGCTCGGCCTCGCGGCGCACCACCGCGGGGACGTCGCCGTGCTCGGCGACGAGTCGGTCGTAAATGGGGGAATCCTGGAACACCCGGCAACGTGCCTTTCGAGTCGTCAGCCCCTGCGGGTCAGGCGCGAGTGGAAAGTCTAGGCGCCCGGCCCCGCGGACGTGCACATTCCCCCCAGGAGGTGCCCCGGTCAGGCGCCGGTGGTGGAACCGGGCCGGACGATCATGAGGATCGTGACCGTGGCCCACAACAGGTTGAACAGGCCGGTGACCATGGCGAGGCGGGCCGTGCCGGAGCGTTCGACGGACCCGCCGGCGGTCACCCGCTCCAGGAGTTCCTCCTGGCGGGGCAGGACGAGCAGGAACAGGATGCCGGCCGCGGCGGCGGTCAGCGCGATGGAGACGAGCAGCCAGGTGTCGCCCAGTACGCCCATCGCCTGGGCGGTGGCGAGACCGAGGAGCGGCACGGCGATGCCCAGGCCCGCGTAGACCCGGCAGATGCGGTGCAGCAGCCGGACGGTGTCCGCTTCTGGCGGCCCGCCGCCCGCGTCCGGGGTCTCGGTGCCGGTGCCGGTGCCTCGGGGCAGCGCGGCGCGGCGGACCGCGGGCGGGAACATGCTGGCCGCGACGGTGACGGGGCCGACGGCGACGATGGCGGCCAGGACGTGCAGGGAGAGCAGGATCTTCGTCATCGGTGGTGGCGCTCCGCGGGGCGTGATCGGTCGGACGGGTCGATCGATCACGCTAGGAAACCGCCGGGCGCGGGCACAGTGGCGGAAACGACAGCTTCCACCGGATTATCGCCGTCGCCGGTCCGCCCGCCGGTGCGCCGGTCGCGCCGGCGGCCCGGCGGACCGCTCCGGGGCCGGACGGCCCCGGGCGGTCTCACACGGCCAGCGACAGGTCCTTCTCCTCCTCCGGCTCCGCCACCTCGGCGGCGGCCGGCCCACGGCCCTTGGCGATCAGCAGCTCATCCGCCTTGGCCACCGCCTCGTGGATGCTGGTCGCGCCCATCATCACGCACAGGGTGTAGCTGACGTCGGCCAGCTCGCGCGCGGTCGCCTGCCTCTCCTGCTCGGCCTGCGCGATCCGCAGTGACGCGTAGCGCGTGAGGAACTCCCTGACGACCTTCGGGTCCGGTACGAGCACGAAGCGCCCCTTCTCTCGATTTTCGCTCCGCCTGCCCGGCCCCGGCGAGAACATGCGCAACCTGCGCATCCATGCTCTCTCTTGACCTAAATTTTTCGCTTACTGGCTGATGGCTGCCCGAACGGGCAGCGGGAGGGCCCAAAAGGAACGGTCCACCCCGCTTCCCCTGGACGCCGGGACCCGTTGAGCACCGTGCAAGGCGTCCCCGCACGAACGGTGTTCCCGATGACGCGCTCCAGCCGTCTGCTCTGCGCCCTCTACCTCGCCACCAGCATCCAACTGGCCTGGACCGCGGTCCAGGAGTACCGCTACGGCCCGCTGTGGGCCGCCGTCGTGTTCGCGGCGGCCAGCCTGGTCCCGGTGCTCGCCGTGGTCCGCGAGACCGTGCTCGACGACGAGCGCCGCGCGTCCCCGCACCCGCACCCGCACCCGCACCCGGCGCACGGGGCGTCGCGGGAGGCGAGGGTGGCGGGGACGGCCGAGGCGGTCGTGCGCGTCGAACTGGACGCCGCCTGCTGCGAGCGCTGGTGGACGACGCTCGGGACCGGCCACGACACCTCCTGCGCGGGCGGCGCCCGCCGGAGCAGCAGGGCGTGACGGGTTCCGCCGCGCTCAGGCGACCTGGGAGCCGTGCAGCGCGGTGTACGCCCCGCCCCGGCCCAGCAGTTCCTCGTGGGTGCCGATCTCCTCGATCCGGCCCTGCTCCATCACGACGATCCGGTCGGCGCCCCGCACGGTGGACAGCCGGTGCGCCACGACGAACGTGGTGCGTCCGCGCAGCAGCCGGGCGAGCGCCTGCTGGACCAGCGCCTCGGACCGGGTGTCCAGGGCCGAGGTCGCCTCGTCCAGGATCAGCACCCGGGGGTCGCGGATCAGGGCGCGGGCGATGGCCAGCCGCTGCCGCTGCCCGCCGGAGAGCCGGGCGCCGTGCTCCCCGACCAGGGTGTCCAGGCCGTGCGGCAGCCGGTCGACGAACTCCAGCGCGTTGGCGTCGCGCAGCGCGGCGCGCACCGCCTCCTCGTCGGCGTCGTCCATGCCGTAGGCCACGTTCTCCCCGACCGTGCCGTCGAAGAGGATCGACTCCTGCGGCACCACCGACACGAACCGCCGGTAGGTCCGCAGGTCCAGGGTGTTCATGTCGGTCCCGTCCAGGAGCAGCCGGCCCGAGGTGGGGCGCAGGAAGCCGATCACCAGGTTGAGCACGGTGGACTTGCCCGCGCCGGAGGCACCCACCAGCGCGACGGTCTCGCCGGGTTCGACCGCGAGCGTGAAGTCCCGTACGGCGGCCCGGTCCTCGCTCCCGTAACGGTGGCCGACGTGCTCGAAGGCGACGGCGCCGCGCAGCGCGGTCAGCTCCGTCCTGCCCTCGTTGTCCTCCAGTTCGGGCGCCTGGAGCACCTCGCCGACCGAGCGCACCGACTCCAGGCCCTTGGTGATGACCGGGGCGAGGCTGGTCAGCGTGGTGGTGGAGTTGGTCAGGGTGGTGAGGAAGGCGCTGAGCATGACGACGTCGCCGGCGGTGACGCCCCACACCTCGTAGTACGCGATCAGCGCGGCGCCGGCCAGGACCAGGACGCCGACCACGTTGAGGACGACCCAGGCCAGTGAGCCGAAGCGGCCGTTGACCAGGTCCAGGCGCAGGGCGGAGGCCAGCAGCCGGTCCAGGGTGCCGTCCATGCGGCGCAGCGCCTTGCCCTCCAGGCCGTGGGCGCGGGTGACCGGGATCAGCCGGGTCATCTCCGTCACCCGTGACGACAGGGTCTCCACCTCGTGGCGGAAGTGCTCGTTGTGGGTGCGCAGCCGGGCCCGCAACTTCGCCACCAGCAGGGCGGCGGCGGGCACCACGACGAGGAAGACCGGCAGGAACTCCGGGGTGCGCACCCCGATGATGACCAGGCCGCCGGCGAGCACGGTGAGCGCGCCGAGCCCGTTCTCCGCGGTCTGCTGCACCATCGTCTCCACGGTCTCCACGTCCCGCACCACCTTGGCCTGGAGCACGCCGGCGCTGACGCGGGAGTGGTAGCCGATGGAGAGCTGCTGCATCCGCGTGCAGAGCGCCGAGCGCAGCGCGGTGCCCATGCGGCGGACGCTGCCGTACAGCAGGCGGACGTAGAGCAGGTGCAGCGGGTAGTTGATCACCAGGATGAACATGATGACGCCGGTGCTCGTCCACAGCTCGCCTATCGGGCGGTGCTGGACGACGGTGTCGATGAGGGTGGCGGTGATCAGCGGCAGCAGCCAGACGGGGCTGTGCTTGACCGTGAAGACGCCGACCGCGCCGGCCAGGCGGCCGCGGTCGGCGCGGAAGAGGTAGACGAGCGTGCGTATGGGGTGCTCGCCCCGGTAGCGGTGGTCGAGCGGTTTTTCCAGCGACGACGCCATCGGCGTGGTCCTCCAGGGTTGCCGAGTTGGGGCAAGCGCTTTCTTACCCGTTCGGCGCGGAGTGCGCCACACCGTCCCACGCACGGGAAGACCCGCGCCCTCACCCCCGTGGAGGACGCGGGTCCGTTTCCCCTGGAAGGGGGTCTACTCCCCGAGCGTGCGCGCCAGTTCGCCGCTCGCCCGGGTGATCTCGGTGTCGTCCTCGGCCAGCAGCCGGTCCAGGTCGCCGCGCCCCTCGTGGACGGCCAGGCGGGCCGCGCGCTCCCAGACCACGTGGTTCTCGCGGTGGTTGAGGAGTTTGGGGTAGACCGCCGCGGTGCTCTCCCACTGCCGGGCGTCGGCGATGCTCTTCAGGAGCTGGATGATCTGGGCGCGGCAGGCCACCTGGGGCCGCTGGGCCAGTTCCCACAGGAAGGGGACGGTGGCCGCGGTGGCCTGCTCGACGACGAAGCCGTACTGGCAGATGCGTCCGCGCAGGTCGTGCAGGGCGTCCCGGGCGGCGTCGGCGTCGCCCCGGGCCACGGTGTCGAGGAGTGCGGGGATGGCCGCGGCGGAGCCGCTGGAGTCCTGGATCTCGGTCCAGGGCACCAGGTCGAGCCCCTTGAGGGAGGCGGCGGGGGGCGGCGGTGCGGGGTGCTCGGTGCGCCGGGTGCTCAACTGCGGTGTCGGAGCGGTGCGCATGGCGTGGGGCCTTTCCGCGGCAGTCGGGTCAGGTGCGGGGACGGGCGGGCGGCTCGGTCCGGACGGTCTCGCCCATGGCGGTCACGGGGAGCCGGCCGCGGGTGCCCGTGGGCGCGCGGACGACGCGTGGTCCGTGGTCACGCCCCGGCGGCCGGGGCGTTCGGTACGCGGATGACGACACGGCTTCTCCCTGATACGCAGTCAGGTCGGTGCGCCTACCCGGGGGTTGACGCCTTGGCTATTATCCACGCTGACAGCACTCGCGTGCAATTGCACGAGAAATTGCGCGAAAAAAGGTGCTGTTCGCTCCCCCGGACAACAAGGAGACTGCGGTGCCACCCATGCGGAACGGAGTACGGGCGAGTTCACTGGACGCCCGCTGGATGAAGAGCCGGCACAGCAACGCCGAGGGCAACTGTGTCGAGGTCGCCCGGGTGGACGGGGGGATCGCCCTGCGCAACTCCCGCGATCCGGACGGACCCGCGCTCGTCTACACCCACGCGGAGGTGGCGGCCTTCCTGGCGGGGGCGAAGGACGGGGAGTTCGACCACCTGCTGTGACAGCGGGGGTTCGAGAGCTGGAGAGGCGAGGTCAACTGCCTTGTTTTCGGGGGCAGATGCGCTGCGGACCGGCGGGATGAGATAATGTTTTCCTCTAGTCTGCCGGTCTGCTGGGAGCCAGGATGTCCGCATCGTCGCATCGCCTCTCCCGTCTCGAACCCTATCTGGACCGGCCCGAGCCGGCCCCGACACTGCTCAAGATGCTCGTCGGCCTCCAGTTGGCGGGCTTCCGCGAGGACGCCGGCCTGTCCCAGGACCAGGCCGCGCGTCTGCTGGGGTTCAGCCCGGCGAAACTCTCCCGCATCGAGGCCGGCAAGGCCCGCAGGCCGCCCGCGGAGACCGACGTCCGGGCCCTGCTGACGCTGTACCGGACCGACGCCTACGAGGCGTCGGTGCTGATCAAGCTGTTGCGGCGGGCCGGTGAGCCGGGCTGGTGGCAGCGGTACGACAAGCGCCTGATGCCTCAGTGGTTCGACCGGCTGGTCGGCCTGCAGGAGGCCGCCACGACGATCCGGACCTTCGAGATCCAGTACGTCCCGGGCCTGTTGCAGACCCCCGCCTACGCGCGCGCCGTGGTGGAGCGCGGCCTGCCGAACGCACCGGCGGGCGAGGTCGAGCGCCGCGTCGAACTGCGCACCCGGCGCACGGAGTTGCTCCACCGCGCCGAGGCGCCGCAGTTGTGGGCGGTGCTCGACGAATCCGTGCTGCTGCGCGTGCTGGGCAGCACCGACATCATGCGGGAGCAACTGGAGCACCTGGCCGAGATGTCCCAGCGGCCCAACGTCTCCCTGCAGATCGTGCCGCTCACCGTCACCCACGCCTCGGCGCCCGCCATACCGGTCACCTACCTGCGCTTCGGCGGCGTCGACCTGCCGGACGTGGTGTACCTGGAGCACATCCGCAGCGCCAACTTCCTGGAGGACCAGGACGAGACCGAGGAGTACCGGGTCGCCCTGGACCGGCTCGCCGACGAGGCGCTCACCCCGCGCGAGTCGCTGGGGATGCTGCGCAGGACGGTCGAGGAGCGCTACTCCGCGCGGTGACGCAGGCGTTGACCGGGGCGTTGACCGGGCCGGGCCACCTCAGGGCGCCCGGCCCGCCGGGTCAGCGGATGCGCCCGACACCGCCGTACTCGATCCACTCCTTGGTGGCCTGCCGGGGCGCCACCTCGTTGTCCGGGCGCCAGGTGGAGACCTCCACCAGACCGGGTTCGAGCACGTCCATCCCCTCGAACCAGCGGTCGACGTCCTTCGGCTCGCGGACCCGGCCCCAGTGGCCCTGGGTCGCCTGGTCCATGAAGGCCGTGACCGACTCGCGGACCTCGGCGTCCTCGCTGACGAGCTGGCACATCAGCGCGTAACTGCCGGGTACGAGGCGCTCGGTGACCCGGCGGGCCACCGCCGAGGGGCCGTCGGTGTCGCTGTCCGGGATGCAGTGGAAGACCGAGTTGAACAGCACGGCGACCGGCTGCGAGAAGTCGATCAGGCGCTGGGTGTCGGGGTGCTCGAAGATCTCGTCGGTCGAGCGCATGTCCGCGTGGATGACGGCGGTCCGGTCGTTCTGGTCCAGCAGCGCGCGGCCGTGGACCAGCACCATCGGGTCGTTGTCGACGTAGACCACGCGGGTTTCCGGGTCGACGCGCTGGGCGACCTGATGCACGTTGTCCTGGGTCGGCAGGCCGGACCCGTGGTCCAGGAACTGGCGTACGCCGTACTCCTGGGTGAGGGTGCGCACCACCCGCTGGAGGAACCGGCGGTTGTTCAGCGCCAGTTGCCGGGTACTGGGGACGACCTTGTCGAGTTCACCGACCGCGGCGCGGTCGGCCGCGTAGTTGTCCTTGCCGCCGAGGTAGTAGTCGTACATCCGGGCCGCCGTCGGCACGTTGGCGTTGATCTCCTTGGACAACTGCTTGTCGGCCTGCATCGTTCCCCCAGCTCTCACGGCGCCCGCCTGGCGTGACTGAGATTACATCCTAGGGAGCCGGAGGTCCCCGGAACCAGACGGAGGGCCCCTGTGGTCAGGTCATGGTCGATCGGGTGTGCGGTACCCGGCCCGGTCCGCGCGCTGCGTGACGCGCGGACCGGGCCGGGACCTCATCGAGTCAGCCGCGCGAGGCCAGGTACTCCTCCACACCCGGGGCCTCGTGGGACTCCTCGACGCCCACGATGCCGCCCAGCGCCTTCGCGTCGGGCTTGAGCACGTAGGTGGAGCGGCTGGCGGGCTGCGAGACGTCGGTGAAGTTCTGCGGCGTCCCCAGGCCGGTGTCGGCGTTCTTCTGCGAGCGGTGCGCCTTGACCACGCCCGCCCGGGTGAGGTCGCCGTCCTCACACGCCTTCTCCAGGTCCGCGCCGAGCAACTGCGCGGCGTTGTAACCGGAGAGCGCGCCGGAGTCGACCGGGGTGGCCGGGTACTTCTTGGTGTAGTCGGTGGCCATCTTCTTCACGCCCGGCAGGTCGGAGCTGACCGCCGGCGCGGCACTGACCACGTGCAGCATGGCCTGCAGGGCCTCGGCGGCCGGGGTCTTCATGAGCTGCGGGGCGTAGCCGGGGGCGCTGGAGACGATCGGCACCTGCAGCCCGCGGGAGGCGGCGACGCCGGTGAGGGAGGCGGTCTGGGCGGGGCCCGCGCTGATCAGGATCGCCTTGACGCCGGCCTTGCGCAGCGCCGAGACCTGCGCGGACAGGTCGGTGTCGGTGGCCTTGATCTTCTGGCCGACCACCGTCACCCCCGCCTTCTCACCGGCCCACTCGGAGCCCTCCAGCGCGTTGGCGCCGTAGTCGCCCTCGAAGTAGACGTGGCCGATCGAGTCGCCCTTGGCGACCTTCTTGGAGCGGGTGAGGAAGTCGACGGCCGCGATCATGTCGAGGTCGTAGGTGGTGCCGAGGACCTGGACGGCGTCCTTGCCGAGCAGCGAGGCCGCCCACGCCTGCGGGAAGGTCAGCATGGCGTCCCGCTCGATGTCGTCGAGCAGGGCGGAGACCACGGGTGAGCCGATGACCTGGGGCAGGGCCACCACGTCGGTGGAGATGTCGGCGTAGGCGGTGACCGCCTTCTGCACGTCGTAGCCGTGGTCCTTGACGACGATCTCGATCTTGCGGTCGCAGATGCCGCCCTTGGCGTTGGTCTCGTCGGCCCACATCTGCTGGGCCTGCACGATGGACTTGCCGAGGGTGGCGTAGGGGCCGGTGAGGTCGGTCAGGGCACCCAGTCTGATGGTCTCGGCGCTGACTCCGGGGCCGGTCTTGACGCCGTCGGTGCTGCCCTCGGCGTCGTCGCCGCCCTTGGAACTGCAGGCCGTGCCCGCGAGCAGCACGGCGGCGATCGCCGCGGCCAGGGCGATCTTGGTGGTACGGGGCCTGCGGTGCGTGACGTTCACGGGGTGTGCTCCTTGGCTCGTGCGGCAGTGGCGGGCGGCCGGGGCTCGGCCCCGGTGTCGGAGGGTGCGGGGCGGGGTGGTCGGCGGCCGAGGCGGGCGCGGGTGCGCCGGGCCAGGCCCCGCAGGCCGTCGGGTGCGAACAGCAGGATCACGACGATCGCCGCACCGTAGAGATAGCGGGCGGCCTCGGTCGGTCCGAGCGAGCCGTCGCCGCTGCCCGGGGCGGCGACCAGCGGCAACTGGTCGGCGTAGCGGGTCATCAGCAGGGGCAGCGCGGTGACGAAGACGGCTCCGGCGGTGGCTCCGGCGACCGAGCCCAGACCGCCGATGACGATCATGGCGAGGTAGTCGACGGAGAGGGCGAGGGAGAAGTAGTCGGGCACCACGCGGCGGAAGGACAGGGCGAGCAGGACGCCCGCGAGGCCGGCGTACATCGAGGAGACGACGAACGCCGCCGAGCGGTACTTGGCCACGTGCACGCCCATCACGGACGCGGCGGTCTCGCTGTCGCGCAGGGCCACCAGGGCGCGTCCGGGCCGGCCGCGCAGCAGGCCGCGGGCGGTGAACCAGGTGAGGGCGAAGAGGACGAGGCCCAGGTACCACAGGCGTTCCTCGGCGCCGAACGGCACGCCGAGGACGGTGAGTTCGGGGTCGGCCTGGGCGAAGGTGAAGCCGCCCAGTTCGAGCGGCGGGACCGAGCTTCCGTTGAAGCCGCCGGTGACGGAGTCCGCGGTGAGCAGGACGTGGTGGCCGAGGAAGACCAGGGCGAGGGTGGCCACGCCCAGGTAGACGCCCTTGACCCGCCCCGCGACGGGGCTGAACAGGCCGCCGGCCACGCCCGCGAGCAGGACCGCGAGGACCAGGGCGAGCGCGGGCGGCAGCCCGGGGCCGTTCTCGCCCGCCAGCCAGACGTAGCCGTAGGCGCCGACGGCGAGGAAGAAGGCGTGGCCGAGGGAGAGCTGGCCGGCGGTGCCGCTGAGCAGGCCGAGTCCGACGGCGCCGATGGCGGCGGCCATGGAGAACAGGCCGATGCGCAGCCAGAACGCGTCCAGGTAGAAGGGCAGGGCGCACATCAGCAGGAGGGGGATCAGGAATCCGCCGCGCTTGAGGAGGTCAGACACGTGCCGCTCCCTTCGCCGCGAAGAGTCCGGCGGGGCGCACCAGGAGGACGAGGACCATCACGGCGTACGGGGCGACGTCGCCGAACCCCTCGCCGAGGACGTGCAGTTCGGACTGGTAGCCGGCGACGAACGCCTCGGTCAGGCCGATCAGCATGGAGCCGACCAGGGCGCCGACGGGTGAGGCCATGCCGCCGAGGATGGCGGCGGGGAACGCCTTCAGGGCGATCTGGCCGGTGGTGCGTTCCAGCCCGGGGGCGGGGAACGCGGCGAGGAAGACGGCGGCCAGCGCGGCGAGGGCGCCCGCCAGGCACCAGGCGAGCATGCGCACCCGGTTCAGCCGTACGCCCATCAGGGCGGCGGCCTCGGGGTCCTCGGCCGCCGCGCGCAGGGACAGGCCCCAGGGGGTGAACCGGAACAGGGCGAAGGCGCCGGAGATGGCCAGGGCGGAGGCGATGATCGCCGCGATCCGGCTGTCGGCGACGGTGGCCGGCCCGATGCCGGTCACCGCGTCGCCCCAGGGGTCGCCCAGAGTGAGCAGGTCGCCGCCGATGCGCCGGGCCAGGTCGGTCACCAGGACGATGTCGATGCCGATGGTGACGATGGTCGACACGTGGGCGGCGTGCGCGTCGGTGCCGACCCGCTGGAGGATCAGCCGGTCGAGGAGGCCGGCCACGGCCGCGGTCGCGAGGACGGCGAGTGCCAGTGCCCCGGCGAAGCCGAGGTCGTCGTGGAGGATCGCGGTCAGATAGCCGCCGAGGAGCAGCAGCGAGCCGTGGGTGAAGCTGAGCACGCCCGACGCCTTGAAGATGGTGACGAAGCCGAGGGCGATGAGGGCGTAGACCGAGCCGAGGGCCAGGCCGTTGAAGACGTTGTCGATCAGTGAGGTCATGCCGCCGCCCCCGCTTCCGGGTTCTCGGTGCCGAGGTAGGCGCGCAGGACCTCGGGGTCCTGCCGTACCTCGTCGGGGGTGCCGTGGGCGATGCGCTTGCCGAAGTCGAGGACGGTGACCTCGTCGGCGAGCCGCATCACCAGGCCCATGTCGTGTTCGACGAGGACGACGGAGAGGCCGAGGGAGGCACGGATGTCCCGCACGACCTCGGCCATGCGGACCCGTTCGGAGGCGTTCATGCCGGCCACGGGTTCGTCGAGGAGCAGCACGCGGGGCTCCAGACAGAGGGCGCGGGCGAGTTCCACGCGCTTGCGGTCGCCGTAGGAGAGCAGGGACACGGGCGAGTCGAACAGGTCGCCCAGGCCGACGAGTCCGGCGATCTCGCGGGCCCTGGCGAGGTGGGCGCGCTGTTCGCGTACGGCTCCCGGCAGGCGCAGGGCGCTGGCGGCGAACCCGGCGCGGGACAGGACGTGCCGGCCGAGCATCAGGTTGTCCGCGACCGTGCCCTGGGTGGTGACGATGTTCTGGAAGGTGCGGGCGACGCCGAGGGTGGCGATGTTGTGCGGGGCGAGCCGGGTCAGCTCGGTGGTGCCGAGCCGGACGCTGCCGGAGGCCGGCCGGTACAGGCCGGACAGCACGTTGAAGCAGGTGGACTTGCCGGCGCCGTTGGGGCCGATGACGGCGTGCACGGTGCCGGGGGTGACGGTGAAGGAGACCTCGTCGAGGGCGGTGAGCCCGGCGAAGCGTACGGTGACGTCCCGGACCTCCAGGGCGGGCGGTGCGGCGGTGCCGGTGCTCACGCGGCCCCCTGACCTTCGGCGGTCTCGCCGAGATAGAGGCGGCGCACCGCGTCGGTCCGGGCGAGTTCGGCGGCCGGACCGGAGAGCCGGATCTCGCCGACCTCCAGGACGTGGGCGTGGTCCGCGAGGGAGAGGGCCATGCCGGCGTTCTGCTCGACCAGGAGCACGGCGGTGCCCTGGGTGTTGATCTCGCGGATCACCTCGGCGATCCGCTGCACCATCATCGGGGCGAGTCCCAGTGAGGGCTCGTCGAGGAGGAGCAGCCGCGGGAAGGCCATCAGGGCCCGGCCGATGGCGAGCATCTGCTGTTCGCCGCCGGAGAGCAGGCCGGCGGCCTGGCCGGTGCGTTCGGCGAGCCGCGGGAAGAGGGTGAAGACGCGCTCCCGGGCCTGGCGGATCTGGGCGGGGGCGCGCCGGGAGAGGCCGAGGCCGCCGGCCTTCAGGTTCTCGTCGACGCTGAGTCCGGCGAAGACCCGCCTGCCCTCGGGGACCTGGACGACGCCGGCGCGGACGGCCGCGACCGGGTCCCGGCCGTCGAGGACGGTGGAGCCGTAGCGGATGCGGCCCCCGGTGACGGCGCCGCGGTGCAGGCGCAGCGTGCCGGAGACGGCGCGCAGCAGGGTCGTCTTGCCGGCGCCGTTGGCGCCGAGGAGGGCGACGACGCCGCCGTGCGGCACGGTCAGCGACACGGAACGGAGGGCGGACAGGGCGCGGCCGTACGCCACGTCGACTTCCTCGACGTGCAGCGCGGGCGCCTCGTCCGGTGGTGCTTGGGGCATCGCGGCTCCTTGGCGCCGTGCCGGTCGCACCGGCACGGCTACGGGGTCGTTCAGACGTACGGAGGTGCGGACGTACTGACGAACGGTTGGGGGACGGGCGGGCGTTCGGGGAACGCGCGCTCACGACAACACGCGGGCGGGGGGCCGGTACAGCGCTCCGGGCCTGCTCGCTGCGGCGTCCCAGTCCGGACCCGGTCAGTCTGTGCGGACGCCCAGACGCTCCCTCAGGGATCCCCGGGTCACCGGTCGCGCAGCAGGCGGTGGGCGGTGAGGGCGAGGCTGACCTCGACGAGGTCGGCGGGGCGGGTCAGGGAGCGGCCGGTGAGCTGTTCGCAGCGGCGCAGCCGGTTCAGGACGGTGTTGCGGTGGCAGTAGAGCCGTTCGCCCGCGCGCTGCGCGGAGCCGTCGCACCGCAGCCAGGTGGTGAGGGTGTCCAGCAGGACTTCCCGGTCGGCGGGTTCCAGCTTGAGCAGCGGGCCGAGGACGCGGGCGGCGAGGCCGCCGCCGAGTTCGGGGCTGGAGACGACCATGGCGGCGGGGAGGTGCTCGGCGAGCCGGATGGTGCCGCCCGCGGCGGGACAGATGCTCAGCGCGGTGTCGGCGTGGCGGCGGGCGTCGCCGACGGCGGCGAGGCCGTCGACGGGGCTGCCGACGCCGATCCGGATGCCCGGGACGGGCTGGGCGGCGCCCGGCGCGGGCTCCGGCAGTCCGCCCTCGCCGACCAGGACGATGCCGTGGTCGACGTCGACGCCGGCGTGCCAGTGCACCCGCAGTCCGTCGGGGACGGCGGCGGCGCGGGCGGCGGCGCAGCGCGCGGGATGTCCGCCGGCCACCGCGACGACCACGTACCGGCCGTGTTCGGGCAGGTCGAGGGCTTGGGCGGCCTCCGGCAGGTCGGCGATGCGGCTGGTGCCGTCCAGCAGGGCGGCGGCCAGCAGCCGGGCCCGGTTCTCGCGGCGGCGGTTGAGCTGCCACTCGACCTGCCGGTAGGCGTCGGCGACCAGGGTGCAGTGCTCGTCGACGTAGTTCCACACGTCGGCCGCCACGTGCACCAGCAGGCGGACGTCCTCGGGCGCGGCCCGCTGGGTCTCCTCGACCAGCCGCTGCCACACCAGGGAGCCGCCGAGACGGAAGGCGTGCAGCAGGGCGTCGAGGGGCAGTCCCTGCTCGGCGCGGGTGGCGCCGATCCGCCAGGAGCAGCGGCGGGCGCCGTCCCGGGCGCTGCGCGGGTCGATCAGCGAGGTGATGCTGTGCCGCAGTGAGCGGTGCACCTCCTGCCAGGTCCCGGTGGGGTCGCCGGTCATGGCCGCCCGGTAGGCGGGCTCCTGTTCCTGGAGCACCGCCACCAGGCGGTCGGTGAGGTCGGGCAGGTCGTCGAGGAGGATGTGGGCGGCCCGGTGCAGGACGCGCAGCGCGTCGGCGTCGATGAGCGACGTGACCCGCCGGGTCCGCGGGCGCGGAACGGGCGTGGGTGCGGTGCGGATCGCTGCTCGTGACCGTACGGCGTGTTGCATCGCGGTCCTCCCCCGGGCTCGGGCTTCCAGCGGTGGCGAAGGACGGGCCGTACGCCCGTGCCCCGCCTGTTCCCCTGACTCGTCCTGCCCCGAGGATGGCATACCGTCCGGTCGGTCCCTAGGGTCCTCGCATCACGAATACGGCTCGACCGCACGTCGGCCGGGACTGTCGGGTGCGGGCGGTCCGCGGAGGGAGTCCGTCCGGATCACGGGCGCGCGGCCGTCCGCTGGAACTGTTCGACCATGCGGGCCAGTTCCACCCGGGAGCGGACGCCGAGGGCCGCGAAGACCTTGCGCAGGTGGTAGTCGACGGTGCGGGTGCTGACCGCGAGGGTCAGCGCGACCTCGCGGTTGGTGGCGCCCTCGGCGACGTACCGCGCGATGCGCAGTTGCTGCGGGGTCAGCATGGTGAGGGCCCCGGCGCCGGTGCCGCGCGAGGCGGCGCCCACCGCGCGCAGTTCGCCGCGGGCCTGTTCGGCCCAGACCCCGGCGCCGCACCGCTCGAATCCCGCCAGCGCGCTGCCGAGGCGGTCCCGGGCCTCCTTCGGCCGGCGCCGGCGGCGCAGCCACTTGCCGTGGAGCAGCGCGGTGCGGGCGCGTTCGAAGTCGCCGCCGCCGGTCTCGTCGTGCCGGGCCAGTGCCTGCCGGTAGAGGCCGTCGGCCCGTTCCTCCGGTGCCAGCAGGGCCCGGCAGCGGGCCAGTTGGGCGACGGCCTGCGGGTCGGCGCCGAATCCGGCCCAGTCGGCGAACTCGGCCAGGACGGTGCGGGCGTCCTCGTGCCGTCCGGCGGGCACCGCGGCCTCCACGAAGCAGGGCACGGCCAGCCGCCACACCGCGAAGTGCCCTTGGCACGGTCCGGGCAGGACCAGCAGTCCGAGCCGGTCGGCGGCGTCGTGCGGGCGGCCGCGGCCGAGGTCGGCGCGGGCCGTCGCCCATTCGGCCAGGGTGGCGGCCTGGGCCAGGCCGTGGCGGCGGGCGGTGGCCAGCGCGGCCGTCACATGGCGGGCGACGACCTCCGGTGCCTCCTCGATGGAGGCGGCCAGGGCGAGGATCGCGTGGTGCTGGGCGGAGATGTTGCGCTGCCCGGTCCGCAGCGCGGTGCGCAGGCCCTCCTCGGCGTGGGCGCGCGCCTGGGAGTGCCGGCCGGCCCGCAGTTCGGCGTAGGCGAGGTACTCCAGCGCCTGCGGCACCAGCGCGTCCGAACCGAGGTGCCGGGCGGCGACCAGGGCGCGTGCCCCGGCCCGCCGGGCGGCGTCCACCCGGCCGAGGAGCAGGGCGGCGGCGGCCGACCTCAGCAGCGCCTCGGGCCGGTCGTCGGTACGGCCCCGCTCGACCACGTCCCCGAGCGGTCCGGCCGCCCGGTCCAGGCTCCCTTCGAGCAGCGCCCGCATGCCGGACCGGTGGTCGCCCACGGCGTCGTCCCCGCGCGGCGCCCGGTCGAGACCGAGCGTCGCCAGGCAGGCCGTCAGGTCCCCCGCCGCCCAGGCCGCGTCGACGGCGGCGAGGGCGGCGGCGGCGGCCTGGCCGGGGGCGTCCGCGGCCAGCAGGGAGGCCGCGAGCAGCAGTGACTGGTGGGCGTCCTCGACGGGTCCGTCGCGCAGCTCGGTCAGTCCGCCGACCAGTTCGGCCCGCCCGTGCACGGCGCCCCGCGCGGCGCACCGGCGGGCGGCGGCCAGCAGCCGGCGCGCCCGGTCCGGGCTGCCCGCGAGCAGCGCCTGTTCGGCCGCGGCGGTGTACCGCTCGGCCCGGACGGGGCCGTCGGCGCCCAGTTCGGCGGCGCGGGCGTACGCGGTGGCCCGCAGCCGGTGCGAGGCGGGTGCCGTCCCCTCGGACGCGTCCGCCGCGAGCCGGTCGGCGAGCGCGGGGGCCGGGCCGGTCAGTGACCAGGAGCGGTGCAGCAGTCCGGGCAGTCGCCGGCCGCCGGCCTCCATTACGTGGGCGAGCGCCCGGTGCGCGGCCCGGCGCCGGTCGGGGTCGGCGGTGGCGTGCACGGCCCGGCGGACCAGCGGGCTGGGGAAGGACAGCCTGCCCCCGCTCAGCGCGAGCGGCTCGGGCGGCGGCCCGGGGTACGGCGCCGGAGCGCCGGGCCGCAGCCGCCGTACGGCTTCGTGCACGAGGACCGCGTCGACGTCCGGGCCGTCCGCCGCCCGTACCGCCGCCGCCACCGTCAGCAGCAGGTCGCGGGCGTCCGGGGAGAGGCCGGTGAGGGCCCGGCCCGCCACGGCGGCCAGCGTCGCGGCGTCGGCCAGCGGCACGGGGAGCGGCTCGTGGCCGCGGAGTTCGGCCGGGGAGAGCCGGCGGGTCAGGGCGAGCAGCAGGGCCGGGTTGCCCTCCGCCTCGGTGAGCAGGGCGGCGCGGACGGCCGGGTCGACGGAGCCGTCGGTCGCGTCGTCCAGGAGGGCGGCGGCCTCCGGCGGGGCGAGCGGGTCCAGGGGGACGACGGGCAGGGCGGCGAGGCCGGGTCCGGCGGCGCGGAGCCCGGTGACGGAGACGAGCAGGCCGGCGCCGCCCGCGGTGGCCAGGTGCCCGGCCACCGCGCCGAGCGCGGCCCGCCCGGACTCGTCCCACAGGTGCGCGTCGTCCGCGCAGACCAGCAGGGGCCCGTCGCCCGCCGCGGCGCGGAAGGCGGCGAGCAGTGTCCGGGGGGTCGTCCCGCGCTCCGGGAGCCGGACGTGGGTGCCGAGGCCGGGGTGCTCCTCCGGTCTCCCGGGCCCGGTCCGCAGGTGCAGTACCGTTCCGGCGGTGAACGAACGGGCGGCCCACCGCAGGAGGGTGGTACGGCCGAGGCCCGGCTCCCCGGTCACGACGAGCCCGGCGCCCCGCGTACGCAGTTGGTCCAGCAGCCCGGTCACGGCCTGCCGTTGCGCGTTCCGGCCATGCATGCGCTGCGCCGGACGTACGATCGTCTCTCCGGTCATTCCCGGGAGGTTACGCGCGCGTAACCAGAGGCGGAAGGCTCTGGTCCGCACCGGCCAGTGTGGTGCTCATGACACTTGACCTGCGTGTTGTCCCGGTCCGGGCGGGGGCCGGCCTGTGCCGCCGCCCAGCGCGGCGGGCCGTTGCCCGTGCACGGGCACAACGCCGGCGGCGGCCGCCGTGGGGGCGACCGCCGCCGGGTGGTGCGGTGCGGGATGTCAGCCGTTGTGCGGGCAGTTGCCCCGGTACTCCGCGATGGTCAGGCTCGCGCGCGGGATCGGGCACAGGAACTGTTCGTAGCGGGTGTCGTTGTCGATGAACCGCTTGAGCCAGGAAATGCTGTACTTCGCGATCGTGGTGTTCGACGAGTTGGGCGAGAAGTGCGTGGCGCTGTTCAGCTCCAGGTACGCCCGGTCGGTGCTGGAGGGCAGGCTGGTGTAGAAGGGCTCCGCGTGGGTGGCGACCGGGGCGATGGTGTCACCGTCGGCGCCCACGACCAGCGTGGGCGTCCTGACCTCGGGCCAGGTCTTGTCGGTGTTCCAGGGCGTGAGCGGGATCGCGGCCTGGATCGCCGGGCGGTCCTTGGCGGCCTCCAGCGTGCCGCCGCCGCCCATGGAGTGGCCCATGACGCCGAGGCGGCTGCTGTCGATCCGGGTCCGCACGGAGCTGCGCTCGGTCAGGTAGTCCAGGGCGGCGAGCAGTTGGTCTCCCCGGGAGGCGGGCTGGTCCAGGGTGGTGTTGGTGTCGATGGTGAACACCACGAAGCCCTGGGAGGCCAGCCGCGGGCCGAGCCAGGCCATGGAGGACTGGTACGCGGTGAAGCCGGGTGCGACCGCGATGGCGCCGAACGTGCCGTCGCTGGTGCTGGACGGGTAGTAGATCGTGCCGCCGCCGAAGCCGGTGACGGAGAGCGAGGAGACGGTCGTCTCCGACACGGAGTACGAGCCGCGCAGGGCCTCGATACTGGCGTTGGTGGGCGCCGGGCCGCGCTCGTAGGGGTTGTCGGCGGCCTGGGCGCCCGGGCTGGTGAGGGTGGACAGCCCGACGACCGCGGTGACCGCGGCGGCCGCGCCGGCGAGCCGCCGCCGGGTGGTGCGCGGGGTGCGGTGAGCAGCTCGCTGGGCGGTGTGGGGGTGCGAGGTGGGGTGCACGACGAGTCGTCCTCTCTGTCGTGTTCGTGGCGACGGTTGCGGCCGGCGGCCACACACGGCGCGGGGCAGGTGGGGTCCCGTCCCGCGTCCGCCGGCCGGCCTTCACCGAGGAACTTGCCGTGCCACTGTCGACGTCCGCGCCACCCGCCGGAATCGGCAGAATCACCGGTCATTCACGGTTGGGTGCCGGCGGGGCGGGGCGGCCCCCCGAGGAGGACGACTGCCGCCCAGGCCGCCCGCTCGCCGACGCGGGGGTACTCACGACCAGACGAACTGGCGCCCGAGGAAGTCCGCGGCCGGCCGGACGCCGTGAACCTGGTGAAGGACGTGGTCGGCGTGACGGCCGACCCCGGGCCGGGCTTGCGCGCGCTGGCCAGGCACTGTGGACTGCGCGCATGGCCCGAGTCCTCTACCTCATCGCCTGCGCTGCCGGCCCCACCCAGTACGTCGACGACGGCGTCCGTGCCGCGCAGGCCGACGGCTGGGACGTGTGTCTCCTCCTGACCCCGTCGGCGGCGACCTGGTGGGAGCCGCAGATGCAGGAGCTGGTCGACCTCACCGGACATCCGGTGCGCTCCCGGTACAAGCTGCCGTGGGAGAAGGACGCGTTTTTCAATCAGGCGCAGGGAGCACAGCCCGCCGTCGCGCGGTCGATCCTGGCGTTGCGGGAGCAGGGTGTCCTCGTGCTGGACGGGCCGGACGGGTACGAGTCGCATCCGCCGAAGCAGGGCGATCCGAAGGCGTTTCCGTGGGTCAGGGCCCTGACTGGGGTACGGCGCCTGGCCGGCCTCCGGCCATGACGAAACGCCCCCGGCGAGCCGCGCGGAGTCGCCTGTGGCACGCTCGCTCTCGGTCGGGGAGGCTCCCCGGCCGAGAGGTGTCCGGCAGCGTGGAGAGGCGGCGGCAATGCGTATCGGACTGCTCGGTACCGGTCCCTGGGCGGAGCGCACGCACGCCCCGGCCCTGCACCGGCACGACGGGCTCGACTTCGCCGGGGTGTGGGGGCGCCGCCCCGAGGCCGCCGCGGAACTCGCGAGGCGCCACGGCGTCCGGGCCTACGACGACGTGGACGCCCTCTTCGCGGACGTGGACGCCGTGGCCGTCGCGCTGCCGCCGGCGGTGCAGGCGTCGTACGCGATCCGCGCCGCCCGGGCGGGACGCCATCTGCTGCTGGACAAACCGCTCGCGGTCACCGTCGAGCAGGGCCGGGCCGTCACCGAGGCCGTGCGCGCGGCGGGTGTGGCCTCCGTCGTCTTCTTCACCACCCGTTTCCAGCCCGCGACCGAACGGTGGATCGAGGAACAGGCGGCCCACGACGACTGGTTCACCGCGCGTGCGCAGTGGCTCGGCGCGGTCTTCACGGGCGACAGCCCGTACGCCGCCTCCCCCTGGCGCCGGGAGAAGGGCGCCCTGTGGGACGTCGGTCCGCACGCCCTGTCCGTACTGCTGCCGGTCCTCGGCGACGTGCGTCGCGTGACGGCGGCGACCCGTGGCCCCGGGGACACCGTGCACGCCGTCCTGGACCACACCGGCGGGGCGTCGAGCGTCCTGACGCTCAGTCTCACCGCGCCGCCCGCCGCGGCCGGCGTCGAGGTGGAGCTGCGCGGCGGCGCCGGGGTGACGCGGCTCCCGGAGAACGCGGACACCGCCGTGAGCGCGCTGCGCCGGGCCGGGGACGCCCTCCTCACCGCCGCCCGCACGGGCCGCCCGCATCCCTGCGACGCCGCGTTCGGCCTGCGGGTGACGGAGATCCTCGCCGCGGCCGAGACACTGCTTCCCGGCGGCACCGAGGGCGACACCGGATCCCCGGCCGAAACCCCCTGAACAGGGAGTCCGTCGACCCCGCAGACGGGTACGACGGCCGGCCCCGCTCCCTCGACCTGCGACCCGCGCCCTGGCCGAGGCCCGTCGCCGCGCCCGCGCTACCGTTCCCGTCATGTCCGACCCCACCGGTTCCCGTTCCCCCGTCACCGCCGACGACCTGCGGCAGGCCGTCCGGCTCGCCGTGGCCGCCCTGCGGGAGGCGCCCCCGGCGGCCTGGGAGGGCCGGGCCGGCTCCCTGGAGTGGGACTGCTGGGAGACCGTCGAGCACCTCAGCGACGACCTCTTCGCCTACGCCGCCCAGCTCGGACCGGAGGAACCACCCCTGGACGGCCTCGTTCCGTTCGTCTGGGAGAGCCGCCGGCCCGGCGGTCCGGCCAACGCGATCCACGCCGACCGGGCGGCGGGGCCCACCGGGCTGTTGCGGGTGCTGGAGGCCAGCGGCGCGCTGCTGGTCGCCATGGTGCGTACGACACCGCCGCGGGTGCGCGCCCATCACGCCTTCGGCAACTCCGACCCCGAGGGCTTCGCCGCGATGGGTGTGGTGGAGACGCTGGTGCACACCCATGACCTGGCCGAGGGGCTCGGACTCCCCTGGGACCCGCCCGCCGGCCTGTGCGCCCGCGTCCTCGCCCGGCTGTTCCCCGACGCCCCGTCGGACACCGCCCCCTGGCCCACCCTGCTGTGGGCCACCGGCCGCACCGCCCTCCCCGCCCGCCCGCGCCGCACCTCCTGGCGCTGGGACAGCACACCACGCGCCTGAGGCCCGCCGTACGGCAACTCAGCTCCGCGAGTCCGACTCCGCTTCCGAGCCCGGTCCCGAGCCCGATTCCGGCTCCGCGTCCGCGTCGAGGCGCGCGAGCCCCTGTTCCCAGCGGCGGCGGCGCTCGCCCTCGGTCTGGTCCCACCACGGCGTGCCCCGCTCCCCCAGCGCGGTCTTCGCCCGGTTCACCCGGGCCCGCGCGGCCCGCTCGGCGTCGGGATCGCCCGCGGTCGTCGCCGAACGCACCGCACGGCGGGCCGCCATGAGGTGCCGCCGCAGCCGGGCGGCGCTCTCCTCGGGGACGGACGGATCGGTGGCCCGCCACTTCCGTCCCTTGATGACGACGAAGTGCCCGTCGGGCGTCCTCTCCGGCGGCCGGCGCTCTTCCATGCGGACGATTCTTCCACCGCGCAACGCCCGCAACTCGGCGGCGCGGGGCTTCACCCGCTCCACGCCGCTGGCATCCGACTGACGCTCACCCCGTTCCACTACGTGTGTCGCGGCGACGATCGAAACGGGACGTTACGGTGATATCGGGAGGTTCGGGACCGACGCCCGGAGCGGGACCGAACCGCGATCCTCCGGACCCGAGGAGCCTGACGACCATGTCGACATCACAGCCCGACGCTTCCCCGCCCTCCCGGACCGGCGCGGACGACGACCGCGCCACCCCGGACCACCTGCTGCACACCCGCACCGGCACGGACGTGTCCCCCGAGGACCTCGTGCTCGCCGCCGGACGGGACCTGACCGAGACCAATCTGCGGTGGGCCAGGCGCAAACTGGCCCACGAGGGCCCCGCGGCCCTCGACAAACTGCTCCCCTGAAAACCGCTCCCCCGACGCGCGAAGGGCCGGACCCCGCGGCCCGGCCCTTCCGCGCCGCCCCCGCGCGCGCTACTCCTCGCCGTCCGGCAGCCCCGCGTCGTCCTCGATGACGTGCATCGCGGCCTCCTCGGCGCCGGCCGCGCCCGCGTCGATGCCCACGTCCTCGGCGATCGTCTCCTTGGTCGTGTCCTCGCGCACGCCCTCGTCCGGGGCGACCAGCCGGCCGGCCCGGTCCGTGCCCGCCTGCGGGTCGACCGGTTCGCCCTCGCCGCCCGGGGCGTCGCCCACGCCGTCGCCGTCGGGCGCGCTCACGTCGGGCACCTCCTGGGAGAGCCGCTCGTCCAGCGTCTCGCCCTCGTGCTGCTCGGCGGCGGTGGTGCCGACCTTGTCGACCCCCAGGGGCTTCTCCGGCGGGGAGTAGCCCTCGTCGAGGGTGTCGTCGTAGGTGCGCTCGTCGAGAGCGTCCTGCAGGTCGAGCGGCGCGGCGTCCTCCTGCTCCTCATTGGTTCCGGTGGGCTGGTAGGCGTCGTCGGCCATCGGGTCCGTGCCCATCGCTGCCTCCCTCTCGGCTTGCGTCGCTGCGTCGCCTCGGTCCTGTCACTGTCCGCCTTCGCGTTTCCCGTCACGCGATCTTTAATCCGGACGGTCCCCCGTTCGCGGCGCGGGCGCGGACCGTCATCCGGCGCCGTCGCCGCCCGGCGCCGGGGCGACACGGACACGCAGGCCGCCGATCCGGTGCGGGGTCCAGGTACGGGCGTACGAGGGCGGGGCGGCACCCGGCGCGGTGACGGCGGCGACCGGGACACGGCGGGCGGTGTCCTCGATCTCGGCGACGGTCGTGTTCTCGTTGTGTCCCGCGGTGTTGCCGGAGGCGCAGCCGGCGTAGTAGCCGAGGGGGATGGCCTCGAACCCGGTGAGCAGGCAGGGCGGGCGGACCCCGAGGCGGTGCAGTTCCCGCGCGGTGCGCGCCCAGTCGCGGCGGTCCTCGGCGGTGCGCTCGACCGTGCGGACGAGGACGGCGCCCTGCACCGCCAGATGTCCGGCCAACGCGCCCGCGACCGCCGTCGCCACCGCCGGCCGCCACCGGCCGGCGGTGTCCCGCACCAGGTACCACAGCGCGTCGGCGACGGGGATCGCCAGCAGGGCGTAGGCGGGCTGGAGGAAGCGGGGTGCCGCGTAGCCGATCAGGAACAGGTACGGCAGGGCGGCGGTCGCGGCGCAGGCGAGCGGGACGAGGGTGCGGGCGGCGCGCCCGGCCCGTACCGCGACCACCAGGCCCAGCACGGCGAGCACCGGCAGCACGAACCACCACAGGGTCACCGCCGGGTGCGGGAACGGTCCGGTGCACGGGCGGCACAGGGCGCGTCCGCCGAGGCTGCGCAGTTGGTCGTCGGCGGCGAACTGCCGGCCGAGGCCGCCCTGGATGCCGGAGGCGTCGTGCAGCCGCTGCCCGAGACCGCCGTACCGTACGTACGCCTCGGCCACCCACTGCGCTCCCCCGGCGACGAGACCGCAGGCCGCGGCGAGAAGCAGCCGGCCGCGGCGCCGCCACAGGGCGAGGGCGAGCAGCGGGAGGGCGATCCAGACGGCGTCGGCGGGCCGCATCCACGCCATCAGCGCGACACCGCCGGCCACGCCCCACAGCGGCGCCCGGACGGACGGCTCGGCGCCGACCCGCAGGAAGCAGCCAGCCGTGAGGAGCGCGCCGACGGCGACCCAGTAGTTGGGCATGGCCTGCGGGCCGTAGAACAGGGTGAGCCAGAGGGTGGCGAACAGGGCTCCGCCGGTGGCGAGGACGGGCACCGGGAACAGGCCGCGCCAGGCGCGCAGGGCCAGGTGGAGGCCGAGGCCGGAGAGCACCGCGAGGTGGACCCGCAGCAGTTCCGTGGAGTCGGACCAGGAGGCGACGGGGGCCACCAGCAGGGACGGGCCCCGGGAGCGGGGCGCGCTGAAGAAGGCGGCGGGGGTGTGGCCGGTGACCTGGCTGACGTAGACGATCTCGTCCCAGCCGAGGCCGAGGCCGGGGCGGACCAGGAGCAGTTGCAGGGCCGTGAAGGCGGCGGCCACCACCGCGAGGAGGCCGGTGCCGGGCGCCGGGCGGGACGGGCCGGACGCCGTCGCCGGTCCGGGCCGGCGGGTACCGGCGACGGTGGTGCGCGCGCCGTCGGCCATCTCCACCCTCCGTCGGGCAGCCCGGGGAACTCCGGGGAAACCCTGAGGGACACCCCGGGAAAACAGGAACAAACTAACTCGGGTGCCGGCGCCGCGCAGGAGGGATACGGCCGGACGCGCCGCCCGGCCGTATCCCCTCTGGACGAGGTCAGTGGGGGTTGGGACTGCGGTGCGGCGGCTGCTCGGGGGTCGGGCGCATGGGCAGTTCGGGCAGGGAGCGGACGGCGGGCCCGTCCCCGTTCACGGTGAGCACGGTGTCGTGGTGCCCGATCCGCAGGGACTCGCCGGACAGCAGGGTGTACGTCGCCTTGCCGCCGCCGATCTCCACCCCCAGGCACCGGCCGCGGAAGGTGACCCGGAAGGCCAGCCGGCTGAACTTCTCCGGCAGGCGCGGCGAGAAGCGGAGCATGTCGCCGTCGCGCCGGGTGCCGCCGAACCCGGCGACCAGCGCCATCCAGGTGCCGGCCAGGGAGGCGATGTGCAGCCCGTCGCGGGTGTTGTGCTCCAGGTCCGCCAGGTCCATCAGCGCCGCCTCCGCCGCGTAGTCGTACGCCAGCCGCAGATGGCCCGTCTGGGCGGCGACGACGGCCTGGCAGCAGGCGGAGAGCGAGGAGTCCCGCACGGTCAGCGGCTCGTAGTAGGCGAAGTTGCGGGCGATCTGCTCCTCGTCGCAGTGCGCGTCGAACCAGCTCCCGCAGGTGTACATCGCCAGGACCAGGTCGGACTGTTTGAGCACCTGCTTGCGGTAGAGGTCGAAGTACGGGAAGTGCAGCATCAGCGGGTACTGGTCGGCGCCGGTGCGGCTGAAGTCCCAGCGCTGGTGGCGGGTGAACCCGGCGTGCTGCTCGTGGACGCCGAGTTCCTCGTTGTACGGGATGTGCACGGACTCGGCGGCGTCCCGCCAGGCGGCGCTCTCCTCCTCGTCGACCTCGTGCCGCGCCGCCTCCTCCGGGTACCGCTCGCAGACGTCCGCGGCGGCCAGCAGGTTGGAGCGGGCCATGAGGTTGGTGTACGTGTTGTCGTCCACGACGGCGCTGTACTCGTCCGGGCCGGTGACGCCGTCGATGTGGAAGACGCCGTGGTGGTCGTGGTGGCCCAGCGAACGCCACAGGCGGGCCGTCTCCACCAGCAGCTCCAGGCCGGTGTCCCGTTCGAAGCCGGTGTCGCCGGTGACGGCGGCATAGCGGACCGCGGCGTGCGCGATGTCGGCGTTGACGTGGAAGGCGGCGGTGCCGGCCGGCCAGTACGCGGAGCACTCTGAGCCGTCGATGGTCCGCCAGGGGAAGGCGGCGCCGCGCAGGCCGAGCTGGGCGGCCCGGTCCCGGGCGGCGGGCAGGGTGTCCTGGCGCCAGCGCAGCGCCTCGGCGACCGCGCGGGGCTCGGTGTAGGTGAGCACGGGCAGGACGAACATCTCGGTGTCCCAGAAGGCGTGGCCGTCGTAGCCGGAGCCGGTCAGGCCCTTGGCCGGGATGGCCCGCTGCTCGGCGCGGGCACCCGCCTGGAGGACGTGGAAGAGGCCGAAGCGGACCGCCTGCTGGATCTCCTCGTCGCCGTCCACCTCGACGTCGGCGCGGCCCCAGAACTCGTCCAGGTAGGTCCGCTGTTCGGCGACCAGGCCGTCCCAGCCCCCGTGCGCGGCGGCGGCGAGCGCGGCCTCGACCTGGTCGGCCATGGCGGGCCGGGAGCGGGCGCCCGACCAGCCGTGGGCGACCGTCTTGCGCACCCGCAGCCGCTGCCCCGGCTCCAGGACGGCGGTCAGGGTCAGGCGGGCGGTGTCGGGGTTGCTCTCGCTGGTGGCCGTGGTGCCCTCGGGGCCGTCCACGTCGTGGTCGGCGGCGACGGCGACCCGCAGGCCGCTGCGCCGGGTGCGGTGGACCAGGCGCAGCCGGGGGCCGCCGGCGAAGTGCTCCTCCGGTTCCAGCGGGGAGTTCAGGGCCTTGCTCGTGCGGGGGTCGCCGTTGGGTTCGGGCAGGCTCTCGTTGGCGACCAGCTCCGACTGGATGACGACCCGGACGGAGCTGTCGACCGGCTCGACCTCGTACTCCACGGCGGCGATCGACCGCTGGGTCAGCGACACCAGCCGGGTGGAGCGCACCCGGACGGTGGAACCGGCCGGCGAGGTCCACTCGCAGACCCGCTCCAGGACGCCCCGGCGCAGGTCCAGGGTGCGTTCGTGGGAGTGGAGCCGGCCGTAGCGCAGGTCGAACGGCTCGTCGTCGACCATCAGCCGCAGCAGTTTGCCGTTGGTGACGTCGATGACGGTCTGGCCGGACTCGGGGTAGCCGTAGCCGGCCTCGGCGTAGGGCAGCGGGTGGAGTTCGTGGACGCCGTTGAGGTAGGTGCCGGGCAGGCCGTGCGGCTCGCCCTCGTCGAGGTTGCCGCGCCAGCCGACGTGCCCGTTGGAGAGCGCGAAGACGGACTCGCTCTGCGCGAGGAGGTCGAGGTTCAGCTCCGTCTCGCGCACGGACCAGGGCTCGACGGTGTACGTCCGGTTGGTGATCACTGGGCGCCTCCCAGCTCGGCGAGGTCCTTGACCACCCGGTCGGCGCCGTGCGCGTAGAGGGCGTCGGTGTGGCCGACGCGGTCGACGCCGACGACGTAGCCGAAGTGCCCGGAGCGGCCGGCGTCCATGCCGGCCAGCGCGTCCTCGAAGACGGCGGCCGCGGCGGCCTCGACGCCGAGGTCGTGGGCGGCGGCGAGGAAGGTGTCGGGGCGCGGTTTGCCCGGCAGCCCGCGTTCGCGTGCCACCACGCCGTCGATCCTGGCGTCGAACAGGTGCTCGGCATTGATGGAGCGGAGCACGTCGACGGTGTTGGCGCTGGAGGAGACGATGGCGGTGCGCAGCCCGGCGGCGCGCACCGCGTCGAGGTAACGCAGCGTGCCCTCGTAGGGCTGGACGCCGTCGGTGCGGATCTTCTTCAGGAGCAGTTCGTTCTTGCCGTTGCCGACGCCGTTGACGGTCCCCGCCCCGGGCGGGTCGTCCGGGTCCCCCTCGGGGAGTTCGATGTCCCGGGAGGCGAGGAAGGCGCGTACACCGTCGGCGCGGGGCCGGCCGTCGACGTACTCGCCGTAGTCGGCGTCGGTGAAGGGCCGGAAGCCCGCGCCCTCCCGTTCGCGCAGGAACGAGTCGAACGTCTCCTTCCAGGCGGCGGCGTGCACCACCGCCGTCTTCGTGACGACGCCGTCGAGGTCGAAGAGACATGCCTGAACGTTTTCGGGGAGGCCGAGCTGGGTGGTCATACCGATCACAGTGCCCCGTCCGCGCGCCTCCCACCGGGTGGCGGCCGCCACAGGGGTGCCGCCCATCGGGTGACGGGCGCCGCGGTGACAGAATCCGCCGTGTGCCACTGACTTTCGACGACCTCCTGGACCGGGCCGGCCGCCTCGCGCGAGGCGGGCGGCGCGCGGTCCTCGGCATCGCGGGCGCGCCCGGTTCGGGCAAGACGACCCTCGCCGAGCACCTGGTGCGGGCGCTGAACGGGGACGGGGCGCCGTGGGTGGCACGGGTGCCCATGGACGGCTTCCACCTCGCCGACGCCGAACTGGACCGGCTGGGCCGGCGGGGCCGCAAGGGCGCGCCGGACACGTTCGACGCGGCCGGGTACGCGGCGCTGCTGCGGCGGCTGCGGGAGGCGGACGGCGACGCGGAGACGGTGTACGCGCCCGGCTTCGAGCGGGTCCTGGAGCAGCCGCTCGCGGGGGCCGTGCCGGTGCCCCCGGCGGCCCGGCTGGTGGTGACGGAGGGCAACTACCTGCTGCTGACGGAGGGCGCCTGGGCGCGGGTGGGGCCGCTCCTGGACGAGGTGTGGTTCTGCGCGCTCGACGAGCGGGAGCGGGTACGCCGGCTGGTCGCCCGCCACGAGGAGTACGGCAAGTCCCACCAGGACGCGGTGGACTGGGCCCTCGGCAGCGACCAGCGCAACGCCGACCTGGTGGCCGCGGGCCGCGACCGCGCCGACCTGGTGGTCCCGGAGTCGGCGCTGCCGCGCGTGGCCGGGCCGGGCTGAGGACACCGGGCGGGGCCGGGCCGGGGGTCAGCCCGGTGCCAGCGGGAACGCCCGGGCGCTCACGTGCGGCATCACCCGGCTGGCCACGCTGAAGCGGCCGTTGGGGACGTCACGGGAGGTGGCGATGTGCACCGCGAGCGGCCCCGCCCACTCGTAGCCGTGCCGCTCGGCGTGCCGGATCAGGCTGTCGGTGATGGCCTGTCCGACCCTGCCGCCCTGGCGCGTCAGCTCCTCGTGGACGTCGTCGGTGAGGGCCACGTCGTAGGCGTTGGGGACCAGCACCCGGCCCTGCGCGCACACCACGGCGTTGCTGTCGCACTCGGTGCGCAGGGCGTCCAGGAGTTCCACGGGTTCCTTGTCGAGGACCCGCGTCCACAGGGCCTCCCAGCGATGCTCCAGAGCTTTTTCGAGAGCGCTCAGTGCGCCCATGCGGCCTCACCTGCCGAACTGATGGGGAGTCGGATGCCGGACCCCGGCGCGGACACTGTCTGTTCGTGCGTCTCCGGCGGCACCCTCGCGGCGCCGCCTTCGCCTGCTGGCTGTGCAGGTCCTCCTTGTGTTCACCGCTACGGCGTCGTCAAACCCGTGTGGCATGAACACGATGCCCCGGGGGGTGCGGTCAACGGGCTCGCGGAGGGTCCACGAGCGTCACCAGGCGGCTCGGACCGGTGCCGTCCGACGGGGGTCCGGCAGCGGATCGGCCGGCGGGGCTCAGGGTGACGTTCTCCGGGTAGAGCCGGCCGAGCAGGGCCAGTACGACGAGGTCGTCCCGGCCGGTGGCGTCCAGGGTGACGTCACCGGCCCGGGTCCACACCAATCCCGGTGCGCGCAGCGCGGACCACACGTCCGCGGTGCGGGGCGCGGCACCGGCGGGCGCGTCGTCCGTGACGGGGGCCGGCCGGTGGGCGAAGCGGTGGCCGCGCAGGGCCTGGCCGAGGTCGACGTGGGTGGTGCCGCCGTCGTGGGTGACCTCGACGCGGGCGGTGCGGGTCCCGTCGGTGACCGCTCCAGTGCCGATCCGGGCGGTGAGCGGCCCCGGTGCGGTGCCGGCGGGCGGCAGGTCCTCGACCAGGGTGCGGGGGGCGGCGTAGTAGTCCCGCACCTCGGTGACGTACGTGACGGTGTCGTCGGCGGCCGGGTCGGCGCGCCACGTCAGCAGGTACCGGGGCGCGGTCAGGGGCGGCCGGTCGAGGACGGCGGGCAGGGAGGTGCCACCGCTCGCCGCGAAGCCGTAACCGGCCGGACCGGCGGCGCCGGTGACGACGTGGCGGGCGAAGTCCACGACGCCGGAGTGCCGGATGCGGCGGATCAGCAGTTCGGTGAGGAACGCGTCGCGGGCCGGTTCGGTGTGCCGCAGCCCGGCCGGGGTGATCAGCAGCGGCACGTCCCGCCAGTTGGTGAAGGGCAGCAGGGCGTCGCGCAGCAGGACCACCTGGTGCAGCCACTCGTTGTAGAGCTGCATCGTGACGGGCCCGCCGCGCCGGGTGAGGAGCAGATCGGCGGCGGGCGGCGTGAGCAGATGGCCGTAGCAGTGGCTGCGGACGACCAGCGGTCCGGCGGGCAGCGGTATCCGGCGGGTGAGCAGCCCCTCCAGGGCCGAGGTGGCCCAGGAGGCCAGCTCCCGGCCGATCTCCTCGGCCTGCGCGCCCAGTTCGCGCGCCGCCGGTGCGCTGTCCGGGCCGACGCCCAGCGGCAGGGACGTCTCCCGGGTGCCGAGGGCGAGGGTCGCGCGGATCTGGTCGGCCAGCACCTCGACGTCGGCGCCGGTGAGGGCGTTGGCATCGATGACGCCCTGCAACAGCGGTTCGAGGGCGGTGAGGAAGGCACGGGCGGTGAGCGTGGTGCCGGCCGTGGGGAAGTGGTTCCAGCGGCCGCCGCCGAGAGGGGGCGCGCTCGGGGAGTGCGCGGGGTGCGCGGGGTGCATGGGGTGCTCCTCGGGGGTCGGTGGTGAAGCGGGGGCAGACGTCGCGCTCCATGGCCGGGCGGACTCCCGCCCCTTTTCTGGATCGTGCGATACAGATTGCGGGCAGCAAAAAATCAGTCGAGGGCGGCCAGGGCGACCTCCACGAGCGGTTCGAGGACCTGGACGTCCGGGGTGATCTTGGCGGAGACCAGCAGTCCGCCGAGGAACGTGACGAGGAAGGCGGCCAGCGTGTGCGGGTCGTGCCGGGCCGCGATCTCGCCCCGCTCCGCCGCGACCCGCAGGACCTCGGCGAGCGCCTCCCGGCCGGCGTCCTGCATGTCCCGCACGGTGCGCCGGATCGCCGCGTCCCGCGGCAGGCGCTCGCAGGCGGCGTTGACCGCCAGGCAGCCCCGACCGCCGTCCGCCACGGCGATCCGGACCCGCTCGACCAGCATCGCGCGGATCGCCGACCGGGCGTCCGCCCCGCCCTCCAGGCTGCGCAGGGCGGCCGCCGCGAGGGTCGTGCGGTAGTGCTCCAGCGCCGCCCGGTACAGGCCCTCCTTGTCGCCGAACGCGGCGTACAGGGAGCCCTGGCCGATCCCCAGGCACTGGGTCAGGTCGCGTACCGAGGTGGCTTCGTAGCCACGCGTCCAGAACAGCTCCATGGCGCGGCTCACGGCCGCCTCGGTGTCGAACTCCCGGGTTCTTGCCATGACCCCAACGTAGCTTATCTGGATCGCACGCTCAAGAAAGCGGTCGGCTACTTGGAGTTCAGGTGTGCGGCCAGGCGGGACAGCAGGGGCAGCGCCGCCGCGAGCGCCTCCCGCTCGGCGGAACTGAGGGTGTCGTCGATCGCGGCGCCCAGCCAGTCCGCACGGCTGCGCCGCTCCTCGGCCAGGCGGCGGCTTCCGGCCGGCGTGAGGCGCAGCAGCAGTTTGCGTCCGTCGCCGGGATGGGCCTCGGCGCGCACGAGGCCCTGGGCGAGGAGTTCCTTGACGGTCTTCGCGGCCGACTGGTGGCTGACCCCGCGCCGCTGCGCGAGGTCCGCGGTGGTCAGCGGGCCGACGCGGTCCAGGTAGCCCAGGACGGCGGCCGCACCGGGGGGCATCTTGTCGGCGGTGCGCACGGCACGTACGAGCTGCCCCATGACCAGGCGAAGTTCTTCGGCCAGCTCGCTGTCGTCCATGGCGGCAGCGTAGTGGCACGCGCCGAACTCCACAATCAAAGTGTACAGTTTAGTTGCAGGAAATCCCGGCCCGGACCTCACATGGCCCGGACTCACACCGGCCCGCAAAGGACCCGCGATGGACCTCACCAAGCACGCCCACGCCTGCGTCACCGTCGAGAAGGACGGCTCGCGCCTGGTCATCGACCCCGGTGCGTTCACCCCGGACGCGGCGGAGGCCGTCTCCCGGGCGCACGCCGTCCTGATCACCCACGAGCACTTCGACCACTTCGACGACAAGCTCATCGCCGCCGCGCTCGAAGCCCGGCCCGAGCTGCGGGTCTACGGCACAGCCGCCGTGGCGGCCGCCCTCGGCACCCGTGACGGCCGCGTCCACGCCGTCGCCGCGGGCGACACGTTCGCCGTCGGTTCCCTCACCGTCACCGTCCACGGACACCGCCACGCGGTGATCCACGCCGACATCCCGTGCCCCGACAACGTCGGCTACCTCATCGACGACGGCACCGGCGCCGTGTACCACCCGGGCGACGCCTACTTCGCGCCCGACGCTCCCGTGCGCACCCTGCTGCTGCCGACCAGCGGCCCGTGGACCAAGCTCGGTGACGCCGCCGACTACGTCCGCGCCGTCAAGCCCGAGCGCGTGATCCAGATCCACGAACTCCTGCTCAGCGACCTCGGGCAGCAGTCCACCGCCACCCTCCTGGGCGAGGAGGGCCTGACCGGCATCCCGATCGGCCGCGTCGAGCCCGGCAGCACCGTCCGGCTGTGAGCCCGGACCCGGACCCCGGGGAGCCGGCACGACAGCCGGCCCGAGCGCCTGGCGCGGGGTGCCGCCGGTCCGCCCGGGCACGGCGGTCCCTGAGCTATGTTGAGCCCCCTCGCGGGAGGAAGGAGGCGCACCGGTGCCCTCGCCGCAGCAGGCACGCGCACAGGCGTCAGCGATCACCTCGGGCCGGACCGCCCCGGAACCGGCCGTCTCCCCGACGTCGCAGCTCAGGACGTTGTTCGACCGCCCCCGCCTCTCCCCCGGCCAGCGCCGCATCGCCCAGTACCTGATCGAGAACCTCACCGAGGCGGCGTTCCTGTCGATCACCGAACTGGCCGAGCGCGCCGGCGTGAGCCAGCCCTCGGTGACCCGGTTCGCCGCCGCGGTCGGCTTCACCGGTTACCCGGCGCTGCGCGAGCGGCTGAAGGCGATGGCGCTCGCCACCCGGGCCGGCGGCGCCGCCGAGGAGATCAGCGGCAACGAACTCCAGGCGGCGGTGGACGCCGAGATCGAGAACCTGGAGAACCTGCGCCGCGACTTCGCCGATCCCGACCGGGTGATCGGCGTCGGCCGCGAACTGTCGGGGTCGACGCCGCTGACCGTGCTCGGGCTGCGGATCTCCGTCTCGCTCGCGGAGTACTTCGCCTACGCCGCCCGCCGCGTCCACCCCGATGTGCGGCTGGTGACCCGGGGCGGCAGCGTCGCCTACGACACGCTGCTCCAGGCCCGGGAGGCCGGCGGCACCTGGATGCTGGCGTTCTCCATGCCCCGGCACGCCCAGGAGACGCTGCTCGCGGTGCGGGTGGCGCGGGAGGCCGGGCTCAAGGTCGCGCTCATCACCGACCTGGCGCTCGGTCCGGTCGCCGACGAGGCCGACGTCACCTTCGCCACCGGCACCGGCTCCCGGCTGGTCTTCGACTCCTACGCCGCGACGAGCGTGACGTGCGCGGCGCTGCTGCAGGCCATGACCGACGCCGATCCCGAGCGGACCCGGGCCCGCCTGGAGGCGTACGAGCAGCTCGCCGAGCAGCACCAGCTCTTCCTGGGCGGCTGAATTTTTTCATGCGCCTTGCAAAGTAGAAGGCATATATAAATACTGCTCACGGAACGCGACCCAGCCGTGCCGGACCGCATCCACCCCACGCGAACCCCACGCGACGGCGCCGCACCCCCCGGAAGCGATTGAACATGCCCCTGACGTCCACGCGGACCGGCCCGGACTGGCCGTGCCAGGTCAAGACCCCCGGCAGTTACGACTGGGAACGCTCGGCGGTCAGATGGCTGCGCGAGCTGGTGCCGGCCCGCTACGCCGGCTACCCGGCCCTCCTGCGCCACCCGGTGCTGCTCGCCCGCCACGCCGACCTCCAGGTACAGCAGGAGATACGGGTGGCCCGCACCGCCCTGCGGACCGCCCGGGCGGACCTGCCCCGGTTCGGGCTGCCCGAGTCGGTCATCGAACACACGGTCAAGCTGTACGCCGCGGAGGTGCTCCAGTTGCAGCACATCGCCCGCAGCGTGCGCGCGGTCACCGGGGCACTCGTCGAACAGAGCGCCGGACGCTAACCCGCGCGGAGCCGTACTCGCCCGCACCCGCCCGCACCCCGCCCGGGGCGAGGCGCAGTCGTACCCCTCACCGGCTCCCAGGCATGACCCGGCGCCGGGCGTGGCACACGGAACCGGGTGAGCAGCCCCCGAGCAGAGCACGGCGACCCGGTGACCACGGTGCTGACCTGGCAGGTACGTCCAGGTGGACAGGAGCAGTTCGAGAAGTGGACGCGTGGCATCACCCGCTGCGCCCGCCGCTTCCCCGGCAACGAGGGCGTCTCCTGGCTGCGGCCCGAGGAGGGGCACCGCTACCACGCCGTGCTGCGCTGGACCGACCACCGCCGGCTCGCCGCCTGGCTGGAGTCGCCGGAACGCGCCCGGTGGCACGCCCGGATCGAGGACGTCGCCACCGAGATCGGCAGCGAACGGCAGTCCACCACCGGCATGGAGACCTGGTTCGCCCTCCCCGGCACCACCGTGCAGGCCCCGCCGCGCTGGAAGATGGTCCTCACCACCTTCCTCGGCGCCTACCCCCTCACCCTCCTCATCCAGTGGCTCGTGGCGCCCCGGACCGCCGACTGGCCGCTGCCGCTGCGCGCCGCCGTGTTCCCCCTGGTGCTGCTCCCCGTACTCACGTACGTGGTCATGCCGCGGCTGAGCAAGCTGCTGCGGCAGTGGCTGTACCGGGTGCCCGGGACCCGCGTGCGCGGCGGTCCCGATCCCGGCTGAGCCGGTGCCGGCAAGCGGGTCATCGAAGCCGCCCCGGTATGCGATGCTCGTGCCGTGACGAGCGAGTACGCCACGCCGCCGACCGAGGCCGGCGCCGCGCCGGACCTTGCCACCCTGGCCGAGGTCGTCGCCAAACAGCGGGCCGAGATGGACCGGCTGCGCGACCTGGCCGCGACCTCGGCGGTACTGGACCGGGCCAAGGGCGCGGTGATGGCCCTGAACCGGTGCACCGCGCACGAGGCACGCGAGGAACTCCTGCGGCGCGCCAAGGCCCGCGGGCGCACCCTGCTGGAGGAGTGCTGGGTCACCCTCGGCACCCTGGGCCCCCCGGTGCCCGGCCCGGACCCCGGCCCCGACCCCTGCCCCGACCCCGGCTCCTGCCCGGACCCCGGCTCCGACCGCGCCGCCGGCCGCGCCGCCGAACTCGCCGTGACCGGACCGGCCGCCGCCGCCCGGTGCGCCGGGCAGGACCTCGTCCCCGCTCCGGACGGAGTGACCACCGCGCCCGCCCGGCTCGCCCGGGCCCTGGTACGCGTCTCCTCCCCCGCCGAACTCGCCCGCTGTCTGCTGGAACACCTCGCCCCGGAGGCCGGCGCCGACGCCGTCATGCTCTACACCCGGCTGCCCTCCGGCGCCCTGGAGCTGACCGGGCACGCCGGGCTCGACGAGACCCTGGCCGCCCAGTGGCACCGGCTGCCCCCGATCGACGCGATGGCCGCCCCGGACGCCCTGCGGACCGGCGAGCCGCGCTGGCTGGAGGAGTTCGAGCGGGACCGGGAGCGGTACCTGCTGATCGGCGATCCGCCGGAGCGCTGGCGGTCCCGCGCCTGGCTGCCCGCGCCCGCCGAGGGGCCGGCCGACCACTGCCTCGGGGTGCTGCGGCGCCGCGGCGAGCCCTTCGCGCCCGCCACCCGGGACCATCTGCGGACGGTCGCCGACCTGTGCGCCGGGCGGCTGCGGGCGTTCGGCACCCGCCGCGACGTGGCCGCCGGCCCCGCCGCCGACGCCGTACAGCACGTCTTCGACGCGTTGCCGGTCGCCGCGATGCTGCTGACGCCGCTGCGCTCGCCGACCGGAGAGGTGCGGGACTTCCGCGTCGACGCCGCGACCGAGACGGCGGGCCGCGCCACCGGGCGCACCGGCGCGGAACTGGCCGGCAGGCGGTTCCTGGAGTGCTTCCCGGCCCTCGCCGACGAGCCGCTCTGGCCGGCCTGCCTCTCGGTGCTCGCCACCGGCGAACCGTACGAGGGCGAGCCGTTCGCGCACCAGGACGTCGTGGCCGGGGTCGCCGAACTCTCCACCTACTCCGTGCGGGTGGCGCCGCTGGGCGGCGGGCTGGTGCTGAGCTGGCTGCGGCACGGCTCCTCCGACCGGCAGGAGCAGCGGCTGGCGGACCTCCAGCGGCTGGGCAACCTCGGCTGGGCCAACTGGAATTTGGTCACCCACGAGGCGGGCTGGTCCTCGCAGGTCGCCTCCATCCTCGGCCGGGAACCCGGCCGGGGGCCGGTCCGCCTCGCCGACCTGCCCGCGCTGGCGCTGCCCGAGGACCGGCCCGAACTGGTCCGCGCCGTCCAGGAACTGGTACGCGACGGGCGTCCCTGCGACGTCCCCTTCCGCACCCGGACGGCGGCCGGGGTCCGGCACCTGCGCATCGTCGCCGAGGCGGCCGCGGACGCCGACGGCACGCCCGTCGAGGTGCACGGTTTCGTGCAGGACCTCACCGCCCGGCGCCAGGTGGAGCTGGCCCTGGTGCAGAGCGAGCGGGCGATGCTGACCCAGCACGACGTGCTGCGCGCCGAACGCACCCTGGCCGCCCGGCTCCAGCACGCGCTGCTCCCGCTCCCCAAGACGCTGGTCGAGCTGGCCGGCCTGCGCGTCGAGGTCGCCTATCTGCCCGCCCAGTCCGGGGTGCACGTGGGCGGCGACTGGTTCAGCGCCATCGAACTGCCCGCCGGCGACGCGCTGCTGGTCGTCGGTGACGTCGCCGGACACGGTGTGGACGCGGTCGCCACGATGGCCCAGCTCCGCTTCACCGCCAAGGGCATGGTGATCACCGGCTCGTCGCTGACCGGCGCCCTGGCCCGGCTCAACACACTGCTGCTGCACTCGCGCGACTCGCACGGCACGGCGACCCTGGTCCTGTGCCGCTACGAGCGGGCGCGGGGCCGGCTGGTGTGGGCGCAGGCGGGCCATCCGCCGCCGCTGCTGGTGCGCGACGGCACGCCCCGCTTCCTCGACCGGCCCCGGGGCATGCTGCTCGGCGCGACCGCGACCCCGGTGTTCGAGGAGGCGGAGTGCGCGCTGGAGCCGGGCGACCGGCTCGTCCTCTACACGGACGGTCTGATCGAACGGCCGCCGGAGAACATCGACCGGGGGCTGCGGCGGCTGGCCGAGGCCGCCGCCGCCCCCCGCACGGACCGGCGGGACTCCCTGGACCCGCTGCTGGCCGCCCTGCTGGAGGGGGAGGAACGGCGGGACGACGTCTGCGTCCTGGACGTCCGGGTGCCGCCGCGGGCGGGGTGAAGCAGGGGCGTCCGACGGGTCAGCCGGCCGGGTGGCCGGCGCTGATCGTGTCCGCGTCGGACAGCCGCAGCAGCCGGGACGGCTCGGCCCGGCCGCCGGTCTCGACCGGGTCGAGGACGAAGCCGACGTGGTCGCCGCCGTCGATCCGGCGCAGGATCCGCCCGACGAACCACGCCTCGACGTCCTCCAGGACGACGGCCCCGCCGTGCCCCTCCCGCACCCGGACGTCCCTGAACTTGTCCGTCCGGTCGCCGGTTCGGCCGCCGAAGAGTTCGGCCGCGGCCCGCTGATCGCGGGCGAGCAGGTGGACGGCGAGCACCTCCGCCTCGCGGGCCACGGTGAAGGTCCGGTTGGCCGTCGACAGCCACACCACGAACCGCACCGGGTCCAGCGAGCACTGGGAGGAGAAACCGACCAGGCAGCCGGCGCGTTCCTGACCGGCCGCCGCGGTCACCACACACATGTCGGGGTCGAGCCTGCCGACGAAGAGATCCATGTCCACGCCCGACGGGTGCCCCGGTCAGGTGACGAGGAACCTGGGCGGGGACGCCCTCGGGGAAGGGCGGCACAGCACCGCCGAAGGGGCCTCGGCTGTTACCGGAGGCACTCGGCCCGGGGCGGGGCGGAACTCAGTTCCCCCGGGGCTGCACCGAGTGCCGTAACCGCCGGTCAGGTGCTACGTTCGGCGTCCATGAGCTCCAGCAGCGCGGCGCCCCGCCGCTCCGGCAAGGCGGCCGCCCCGGCCGGACGGCCGCCGATGCGGGAGGGCCTGGTGGCGGCGGCCTTCCGGCTGTTCCTGGAGCGGGGCTACGAACGCACCACCGTCGACGACATCGTGGCGCTGGCCGGTGTCGGCCGGCGGTCGTTCTTCCGCTACTTCCCCTCCAAGGAGGACGTGGTCTTCCCCGACCACGAGCGGTGCCTGACCGACATGACCGCCTACCTGGCCGGCTCGCCGGCCGGCACGGAGCCGGTGCGGCGGGTCTGCGACGCGGCCCGGCTGGTGCTGCGCATGTACGCCGAGAACCCGTCGTTCTCGGTACAGCGCTACCGGCTGACCAAACAGGTGCCCGGACTGCGCGCGTACGAGCTGTCCGTGGTGTGGCGCTACGAGCGGGCGCTCGCCGCCTATCTGCGGGGCCGGTTCGCGGGGAGCGCGGACGGGACGCTGCGGGCCGACGTGATCGCCGCCGCGGTGGTCGCGGCCCACAACAACGCGCTGCGCTCCTGGCTGCGTTCGGGCGGCACCGCCGACGCGAACACCACGGCGGACCACGCGCTGGGCTGTGTGCAGTCGGCCTTCGGCGAGCCCCAGGCGCCGCCGCGCGGGCTCGATTCCGGCGATCTCGTGATCGTCGTCGCCCGGCGGGACGCCCCGCTGTGGCGGGTGGTGCGGGAAGTGGAGTCCGCGCTCGGGCGGGACTGACCCCGGCGGCCACCTCGACAATCAGCGGTACGCAGTGCCTTTACTGGTGACACTCAGTGCCATAACCTGACGTCGTGCACGGTGGCACGGCTATCGGGCACCCGCGTGCCCGGGTGGCCCCGCGCGCGGTATTCCGGCCGAGGGCAGGGAGTTGACCAGCGTGTACCACCGCGAAACAGCGAGCGTCGCTCAGCAGGCAGCCGGCTTCGCGGCGGGCCTGCTCACCTCCAAGGCCCCGGAGACCGAGGCGATCCTCTTCCAGCGCTGCACCTGGTGCGGCACCGCGATGTACCACCGGGTGCTGTGCCCGGTGTGCCGGGGCAGCGACCTGCGGACCGACCGGAGCACGGGCACCGGGACGGTGCGGCACGCGACGGTGGTGCACCGCAACACGCCCGCCGCGCGCAACGTCTCCCTGATCGAGATGGCGGAGGGCTTCGTACTGCGCGGCCGGGTCATGGGCCCGCTCCTCGGCATCCACGGCGGGGACCGGGTGCGGCTGTCCACCGCCCAGGACCCGGTGCGGGGCGAGCCGGTCTTCCAGCTCGTCGACGAGCCCTGCCGCGCCTGGACCTGACGGACCGTCACCAGCCGGCGGTGCCCGTCTCCCCGGCGTCCGCGGGGGCCCGGGTGACGCGGATGCCCACGGTGCCGTCCACCCCCCTGCGCAGCCGGCTGCCCAGCAGGGTGAGCCGGCCGGCGAGGCCGTACTTGCGGGCGATCAGTTGCCGGTAGCCGGCGACGGTGGCCGAGTCGGTCACCTCCGCCCGCGCCGGACTCTGGTCGCCGGTCGGGTTGCCGCGCACGTCGCAGGGGCCGACCAGGACGTCGGCGCGGTTGCGCACGCGCTTGACCTTGCCCGAGCCGACGGCGGTCCAGACGCCGAGCGTGTCCCCGTCCCGCACCACCCACACCGGGGTGGCGACCGGGGTGCCGTTCTTGCGGAAAGTGGTCAGCAGCAGGTACTTGCCCGCTCCCAGCTTGGCCAGCGACGCTTCGTCCATGGTCGGGAAGTCTAGGGCCAGGCCGGGTGCGGCACGAGAGCGCGTACCGGGCCCGTCCTCACGTCAGGGCGGCCGCCATCCTGCGCACCCCCTCCGTCAGCACCTGGGGCGAGGTGGCGAAGTTGAGCCGTACGTGTCCGGCGCCGCCGGTGCCGAAGTCGGCGCCGGACATGAGGGCCACCCGGCCGCGCTCCAGGAAGGCGGCGGCCGGATCGCCGCCGAGGCCGAGCGCACGGCAGTCCAGCCAGGCCAGGAAGGTGCCGGGCGCGGGGCGGTGGCGCACCCCCGGCAGCCGCTCGGCGACCAGTTCGGCGAGCAGGCGCCGGTTGTCGTCGAGCCCGGCGAGCAGCGCGTCCAGCCAGGCGGTGCCGTCGCGCAGGGCGGCGGTGTGGGCGAGCACGGCGACGTGGCTCGCGCCGTGACCCGCCTCCTCCGGCATCCGGGCCAGGTCGGCGGCGGCCCCGGCCCCGGCGACCAGGAGCGCCGCCTTGAGCCCGGCCAGGTGCCATGCCTTCGACGCCGACATCAGCGACAGACCACGCTCCGCGCCGGGCACGCTCAGATACGGCACGAACCGCACCCCGCGCGCCACGACCGGCGCGTGCGCCTCGTCGGCGACGACCCGGACGCCGTACCGCTCGGCGAGGACCGCGAGGGCGGTCAGTTCCTCCTCGGTGTGCACGGTGCCGACCGGGTTGTGCGGGCTGCACAGCAGGTAGGCGGCCCGGCCGCCGGCGGCGACGGCCTGCCGGAAGGTTTCTTCCAGCCCGGCGAGGTCCAGGCGGAGATCGGCGCCGAGCGGTGCCTCGACCACCCGCCGGCCCAGGTGGGTGACGAACGGGTGGAAGGGCGGGTAGACCGGCGGGCTCACGATCACGGGGTCGCCCGGACCGGTGACCAGCTTCAGCGCCTCGACGACACCGAGCATGACGTCGGGGACGAGCGCGGTCCGCTCCGCGGCGAGGCCGTCCCAGTCCCACCGCTTGCCCGCGAAGGCGGCCAGCGCCTCGGCGTAGCCGGTGCCGTGGGGATAGCCGGTGTCGCCCCGCTCCATCGCCTCGGTGACGGCGCGCACCACGGGTTCGGCGACCGGCGTGTCCATCTCGGCCACCCACAGCGGCAGCACGTCCTCGGGGTAGGTCCGCCACTTCATGCTGGTACGGCGGCGGAGGCGGTCGAGGGAGAGGGCGCGCAGCGGGTTCGGTTCGCCGGGTATGTCCTGCGGGATGCTGGTCATGGGGCTCAAGATAGGGGGACGCGGGGTGAGCGGGGAACGGGACGGCGGAGCGCGGGGAGTGACGGCTCGGGCGTGGGTGGAGGTGGCGTGCGACGAGTCGGGGTCGGACGGCGAGAACCTCACCGGCGGTAACACGGACGTGTTCGCGCACGCCGGCGTGCGCCTCCCGGTGGCGGCCGCGGCGGCGTCCCTGGGCACGATCCGGGAGCGGATCCGTTCGCCCGCGCAGGAGTACAAGGCCAACCATCTGCTGCGGGAGAAGCACCGGGCGGTGCTGGAGTGGCTCCTCGGGCCGGCGGGACCGCTGCACGGGCGTGCGCACGTACATCTGACGGAGAAGACGTTCCTCGTCGTGGACCGGGTCGTGGGGCTGCTGCTCGGCGACCCGGCCGAGGCCGTCGGGCTGTTCCGCGCCGGGCCGCGCGGCCGGGCGGACAGCGCGGGGACAGCCGCGGGGGAAGGCTTCGGGGAGAGGTTCGGGCGGCGGGAGTGGCAGGAGTTCCTCGTGGCGGCCAACCGGCTGCTGCGGGTCCGGGACCACGAGGCAGGCGCCGGCCGGGAGGACCCCGTCGCCGCGTTCCTGCGCACGGTGACCGCCCTGCTCCGGGCCGGTCCGCGCTCGGGCCCGGGCCCGGCGGCGGCGGGGACGCTGGAGCGGCTCGCCGGGAGCGGGGAGCGGGCGCGCGCGTACCGGGCGCGGTTCCTGGACGGGCCGCCGCTGGTCCCGCCCCTCAATCCGCTGCTGCCCGCGATCGTCGCCACGGCCGCGCACTGGAGCGCGGGCGGACGGCCGGTCCGCCTGGTCCACGACCGGCAGAACATGCTGACGCCGGACCGCGTCGCCTGGATCGAGGAGCGGGCCGCGCGGGCCGGGAGCGGACCCGTCGAGGTGGTGCTGGTCGTCGCCCGGGACGACCCGCGGGTGCAGCTCGCCGACTTCCTCGCCGGGATCGCCCGCAGGATCGCCTCCGACGAGCTGAACGGCCACGGCGACGCGCGGCTGGCGGCCCTCCTGCGCCCTTACGTCGGCCCGTCCTCGCTGTGGGGCGACGACCGCAGCCGCCTGCTGCTGGGCGCGGGCGTCGTGCCGGGCGCCCCGGCCCGCTGAACGGACCCGCCGCACCGGACGTATGGAGTGGGGGCGCCCGCCTGCCGCGGGCGCCGCGGCGTCCACGCCGCCGGCCGGCTACGGGAGCGCAGCGATGAGGCACGCACGACGACGCGCGGTGCGGCGAACGGTACGGCTGGCGGCCGTCGGCGGGCTCCTCCTCGGGGGCACGCTGGTGGTCACGGCCGCGGCGAGCGAGCCGGCCGGACCCTCCGGGGCGCCGCGCACCACGGCGGCGCCGTCCGGCACTTCGGGCGCCGGCCTGGTGGAGCGGCTCGGTGGCGCCCGCACGGCCGGGCACTGGGTGGGGGCCGGCGGGCGGCCGGTGGTCGCGGTCACCGACGCGGCGGCGGCCGCCGAGGTGCGCCGCTCGGGCGCCGGGGCGACGGTGGTGCGGCACAGCACCCGCGAACTGGAGTCGGCGGTGTCCGGCCTGCGCGCGGCACCCCGGGTGGCCGGGACGGCGTGGGCGGTGGACTACCGGGCCAACGAGGTGGTGGTGCGGGGCGATGCCACCGTCTCCCGGGCCGACTGGTCACGGCTGACCGGGGCGGCGCGGGACCTCGGCGGCTTCGTCCGCATGGAGCGCACCGCCGGGACGTTCACGCTGCGCCTGAACGGGGCGCAGCCCATCCTCTCCGCGGCCGGGCGCTGTTCGGCGGGGTTCAACGTGACGGACGGGCGCGGCGACTTCGTCCTGACGGCCGGTCACTGCGGGCCGACCGGATCGGTGTGGTTCGCGGCCGGCGACGGTGACCGTGAGGTCGGGGAGACCGTCGCGGGCAGCTTCCCGGGCGACGACTTCTCCCTGGTGGAGTACGCCGACGGGGACGCGGGCGACGCCGCCGACGTGGTCTCGGTCGGCGGCGGCAAGGGCGTGCGGATCACCGGCGCGGGCGAAGCGGCCGTCGGTCAGCGGGTGTTCCGCAGCGGCAGTACGAGCGGACTGCGTGACGGCCGGGTGACGGCGGTGGACGCGACGGTCAACTACCCGGAGGGCACGGTCTCCGGACTGGTCGAGACGGACGTGTGCGCGGAGCCCGGGGACAGCGGCGGTCCGATGTTCTCCGAGGGGATCGCGCTCGGCGTCACCTCGGGCGGCAGCGGTGACTGCGCGAAGGGCGGTACGACGTTCTTCCAGCCGGTGCGGGAGGCGCTGGCCGCGCTCGGCGTGCGGCTGATCGGGCCGGCGCCGGCGGAGGTCGGGCAGCGGGGCGGGCAGGACGGCGCCGCGTCCGCGGGGTCGGGGCAGGGTGCGGTGCCGTCGGGAGCCGCCGCCTCGCCGGGGGCGCCGGCACCGGTGCCGGGAGCGGACGCCTCGGCCCTCCTGGCCCGCCTCGCCGACCGCCGCAACCTCGGTCCCGGCCTGCTGGTCGTGGCCGGCAGTCTGGTCGCGCTGGCCGGCTCCCGCTGGATCCGCGCGGAGAGCGGGCGCAAGGCCTACCGGCGGCAGTACTCGGCCACCTGGAACTGACCCTCCCGCGGACGGGACGGGACGGGAAAGGTCGGGCGGGGCGCGGTGGCCCCGGGGTGCCCCGCCGGTACGGCGGGGTCACGCCCGGGACGACCCAGGGTGCCGGGGAGGAGAAGATCGTGCCGTGGGGGGAGCCGTGCCGCGCCGAGGAGGTTCAGGCGCTGGTCAGGCCGCCTGCACCGATTGCGGAGCCGCGGCGGCCCACTCCAGGACGAGCCGCTGGTACTCAGCGCGCTGCTCGCCGCTCAGTGTCCCGCCCGACCGGCGCCACAGGGCCCGGATCTCCTCGTTGACCTCGGCAGCCGATCGCTCGGAAGACGGTTCAACAGTGGTGGACATGCTGTGAAGCATACGGCGCGCAGGGTGAAGGCGCCGTGAGTAATCGCCCGCCAATCGGACATAACGGACCGTGTCTCTGGTCACGTCATATGCCGTTGGCTTTCGAAGAGTTACCGCGCCCCAGGTGAGACCGCCGTGGGGCGGCGCGCGCCGGTGGTCCGGACGGATACCGTGCCTCCATGTCCGGCTTCCTCCAGCAGCTCCCCGCGCTCCTGGGCGTCGTGATCGGCGCGCTCGGTTCGTATCTCGCGGTGGTCCGCAGCGACCAGGTGCGCTCCCGCAGGGAGACGGCCGCCCGCTGGGAGGAGCGGAAACTCGCGGTCTACGCCGACTGGGCGCGGGCGCTGAAGCGGACCGTCACGCTGACCTACCGGGTCGCCGCCCACCTCGGCAACGACCCGCACCCGCACCCCCTGACGCCCGCGGCCGCCGAACCGCTGCTGGCCGAGGCCGTGTCCGCCCGTGACCCGGCCGGCGAGGCGCTGCTCCTGCTGGGCAGCACCGAGGTGGTGGACAAGGCGCGGGCGTGGGTGGTGGCGGTGCTGGAGATGGAGCGGTTCCTGCGCGAGGAGCGGCGTGACCCGGCCGCCTGGCAGGAACTGCTGGAGCGGCAGCGGGCCGGTCGCGAGGGCTACTACGCGGCCGTACGCGCCGAGTTGTCGCTGCCGCCCGGTCACTCCGCCAGGTGGCCGCTGCCGCCGGTCAGCGGTACCCGGTGACGTCCGCGGGCCGGCCCGCGTCCTGCACCTCCACGAGGTAGCGCCAGGCGTCGGGGCGGCTGCCGTCGAGGTCGGTGAAGCCGTACTCGCGGGACAGCCCGCCGCTGGAGAGGGACCGGCCGTTGTGGCGGGCCACGTCCGGGTCGGCGGCGAGCGCGCGGACGGCGCGGCCGACGTAGCGGGGGGTCTCCGAGATGGCGAAGTGGGGAACGCTTTCCAGGGCGTCGCGCCAGTTCTCCTCGCGGACGCCGAAGTGGTCGAGCATGATCTCCGAGCGGAGCCAGCCCGGGGTCAGGGCGACGGCGGTGGCCCCGCGCGGCCCCAGCTCGTGCCCGAGGGCGAAGGCCATGCGCAGTACGGAGGTCTTGGCGAGGTCGTAGAAGAAGGAGACCCGGTAGTGGTCGCGGTTGTAGTCGGCGGTGCCGTCGGTGACCTCGACGACCAGGCCGCCGGGGCGGCGCAGCAGCAGGGGCAGCGCGTGGTGGCTGGTGACGGCGTGGGTCTCGACGGCGAGCCGGAGCAGCCGCAGCCCCTTGTCGAGGTCGTGCTCCCAGACGGGGGCCTCCCAGTCGAAGAGGTTCTCACCGCCCCAGATGTCGTTGACCAGGACGTCGAGGCGGCCTTGTGCGCGGGCGATCCGGTCGACCAGCGCGCGGACCTGCGCCGGGTCGAGGTGGTCGGCGGGTACCGCGATGCCGTGCCCGCCGGCCTCGGTGACCAGGTCGGCGGTGTCCTCGATGGTCTCGGGGCGGTCGTACTCCGAGCGCCGGGCGCGGGTGGTGCGGCCGGTGACGTAGACGGTGGCGCCGGCCGCGCCGAGTTCGACGGCGATACCCCGTCCCGCTCCCCGGGTCGCCCCGGCGACCAGTGCGACTCTGCCTTCCAGTGGGCCCGGCATGTCCGGCCTCCCGTTTCTCTCGTCCATCGGTGTCCATGAACGAGGATTCCCGGGAAACCGGACACCTTCTGTCGCCTTTACGGGCCCGCACGGACTGTCGCCGGAGCGCACGTCAGTGGCCGCGAATGACCCATTCGTCCAGATGCGGGGTCTCGGCGCCGACGGTGGTCGGGTCGCCGTGCCCGGTGAGGACCTTCGTCCCGGGCGGCAGGGTGAGCAGCCGGTCGCGGATCGATTCGATGATCGTCGGGAAGTGGGAGAAGGAGCGTCCGGTGGCGCCGGGGCCGCCCTGGAAGAGGGTGTCGCCGGTGAAGACCGCTCCGAGGCCCGCGTCGTACAGGCAGACGGCGCCCGGGGCGTGCCCGGGGGTGTGCAGAACGGTCAGGTCGGCGCCGGCCGCCTCGATCACCTGGCCGTCGGCCAGCCACGCGTCGGGGTCGCGGTCGGGGTGGGTGAGCCGCCACAGCGGCAGGTCGTCGGGGTGCAGCCAGATCACCGCGCCGGTGCGCTCGGCGAGCGCGGGGGCGGCGTTGACGTGGTCGTTGTGGGCATGGGTGCACACGATGCCGCCCAGCCGGCGGTCCCCGACCGCCGCCAGGATCGCGTCGGCGTCGTGGGCCGCGTCGATGACGACGACCTCGTGGTCGTCGCCGACCAGCCACACGTTGTTGTCCACGTCCCAGGTGCCGCCGTCCAGGGTGAACTGCCCCGAGGTGACCAGTCGTTCGATGCGGGCGGCCATCACAGCACCACCACCGAGCGCAGCACGTCGCCGCCGTGCATCCGCTCGAACGCCTGCTCCACCTGGTCCAGCGCGATCGTCTCGGTGACGAACTTCGACAGGTCCAGGCGGCCCTGCAGGTGGAGGTCGATCAGCATCGGGAAGTCGCGGGAGGGCAGGCAGTCGCCGTACCAGGAGGACTTCAGGGAGCCGCCGCGGCCGAAGACGTCCAGGAGGGGCAGTTCGAGCCGCATCTCCGGGGTGGGGACGCCGACCAGGACGACGGTGCCGGCCAGGTCGCGGGCGTAGAACGCCTGCCGGTAGGTCTCCGGGCGGCCCACCGCCTCGATGACGACGTCGGCGCCGAAGCCGCCGGTCAGCTCGCGGATCGCCTCGACGGGGTCGCTCTCGCGGGAGTTGACGGTGTGGGTGGCGCCCATGGAGCGGGCGGTCTCCAGTTTCCGGTCGTCGATGTCCACGGCGATGATCTTCGCGGCGCCCGCCAGCCGGGAGCCCGCGACGGCCGCGTCACCGACGCCGCCGCAGCCGATGACGGCGACCGAGTCGCCCCGGCCGACGTTCCCGGTGTTGATCGCGGCGCCGATGCCGGCCATCACACCGCACCCCAGCAGGCCCGCGACCTGCGGCGCGACGGCCGGGTCGACCTTGGTGCACTGTCCGGCGGCGACCAGGGTCTTCTCGGCGAAGGCGCCGATGCCGAGGGCCGGGGAGAGTTCCTGGCCGGTGGCGGCGAGGGTCATCCGCTGCTTGGCGTTGTGGGTGTCGAAGCAGTACCAGGGGCGGCCGCGCAGACAGGCGCGGCACGTGCCGCAGACCGCGCGCCAGTTCAGGATCACGAAGTCGCCGGGGGCGACGTCGTCGACGCCCTGGCCGACCGACTCCACCACGCCCGCGGCCTCGTGGCCGAGCAGGAACGGGTAGTCGTCGCTGATGCCGCCCTGCTTGTAGTGCAGGTCGGTGTGGCACACACCGCAGGCCTGGACGCGCACCACGGCCTCGCCCGGTCCCGGATCGGGCACCACGATCGTCTCGATGCGCACGGGCTCGTCCTTGCCCGGTGCGATCACGCCGCGTACTTCCTGCGCCATGGTGCAGACCCCTTCTTCGGCCACTGTCGTTCTCGGCGACCCTACGCGGAACCGGTCGCGGAACCGATCACGGGCCGTCGCGCGGCGGCACGCGGCGGCACGGGTGAGGGCCGCCCGGTCCCCCGGACGGCCCTCGACCCCCTCACCCCTCGGCACTCGGCACCCGGCGCCCGGCATTGAGCAGCCCGGCCCGGCCCGCTCAGGTCTGGACGGCGGGGATCGCGCCGAAGACCGGCGAGACCAGGCCGGTGAGCTGGCGGAGCTGGTTGAGGTCGTTGAGCTTCCCGAGCTGGGTGGAGGGGCGCAGGATCTGGTCTCGGTGCTCGGCCGGGATCTCCCCGGCGGCGAGGGAGTCGACCATCCGCAGGGGGCTGAGACCGGCGGCTTTCATGGCACCCACGTCGGCCGCGCTCGCCGGCAGGGCGGCGAGGCCGGTGACACCGGCGGCGAGACCGACGGCGGCGACGAAACGTCGTGTTGAGATCATGCTGTGGGCAACGCCACCGGGCGGCCGGCGGACACGGGCGGCCCGCCCGCCTCACCCGCAAGGCGCAGCGCCGGGCGCCCGCGCGCCGCCCCGCGAAGCCATCGCGCCAGTTCCGTCCCGACCCCTCGCCGCCCGCACGGACCGCACCTACAGTGACGCACATCACGTCCGGTGTTCCTGGGAGGGCAGATGACCCATGTCTCGGTGAAGGTGGACGGCGCGGCGTACGAGGACGAGGTGGAACCCCGTCTGCTGCTGGTCCACTACCTGCGCGACCGGCTGGGTCTGACCGGCACCCCGGTGGGCTGCGACACCTCCAACTGCGGTGCCTGCACGGTCGATCTGGACGGGCAGAGCGTCAAGAGCTGCTCGGTGCTGGCCGTGCAGGCCGACGGCTGCGCGGTCACCACCGTGCGGGGGCTCGCGGTGGACGGCGAGTGGACCGCGCTGCAGCGGGCGTTCCACGAGCGGCACGCCCTGCAGTGCGGCTACTGCACGCCCGGCATGCTCATGGCCGCGCGCGACCTGCTGCGGGAGAACCCGCGGCCGGCCCCCGACGAGGTGCGGCAGGCCCTGGAGGGCAACCTGTGCCGCTGCACCGGCTACCAGAACATCGTGCGCGCGGTGCTCGCCGCCGCCGGGACCACCCCGGCCCCCGGTGACTCCGCCGATCCCACCCGCTCCGCCGGCTCCGCCGGCTCCGCCGACCGCGCCGAGGAGGTCCCGGCATGACCCGCGAGGCCCTCGCGGGCGAGGTGGGCCGCGCCCGGCTCCGCAAGGAGGACGCCCGGCTGCTCACCGGCCAGACCACCTGGACGGACAACATCCAGGCCGCCGGCCTGCTGCATCTGGCGTTCGTGCGCAGCCCGATGGCGCACGCCCGGATCGACCGGATCGACCTCGCGCCCGCGCTCGAACGCCCGGGTGTGGTCGCCGCGTTCACCGGCGCCGATCTCGCGGCGAGCACCGGCTCGCTGCCCTGCGCCTGGCCGGTCACCGAGGACATCGTGCTCCCGGACCACCCCGCGATCGCCGTCGACGAGGTGCGGTACGCCGGTGACCCGGTGGCCGTCGTGGTGGCCCGCGACCGGTACGCGGCGGCCGACGCCCTGGAGGCCGTCGAGGTCGACTACACGCCCCTCGCGCCGGTACTGGACCTGGAGGCGGCGCTCACCGACGGCTCCCCGCTGGTCCACGCGGACCGGGGCACCAACCGCTCCTACGTGTGGCCGTTCAGGGCCGGCGAGGAGTTCGCGGCGGTGTGCGAGCGCGCGGAGGTGGTCCTCGAACGCCGCTACCACCAGCAGCGGCTGATCGCCAACGCCATGGAGCCGCGCGCGGTCGTCGTCACCCCGCCCGCCGCCTCCGGCGAGTACACCGTGTACTCCGCCACCCAGATCCCGCACATCCTGCGGGTCATGCTCGCGCTGGTCACCGGCGTCCCCGAGCAGGAACTGCGGGTCGTCGCGCCCGACGTGGGCGGCGGGTTCGGCTCCAAGCTCCAGGTGTACGGCGAGGAGGTGGTCGCCCTCGACCTCGCGCGCCGGCTCGGCCGCCCGGTGAAGTGGACCGAGTCCCGCTCCGAGGGCTACCTGGCCACCCACCACGGCCGGGGCATGATCCAGGACGTGCGGATCGCCGCCGACCGCGACGGCCGGCTGCGCGGCCTGAAGGTGGACCTGCTGGCCGACATGGGCGCGTACCTGATGCTGGTCACACCGGGCGTGCCGGTGCTGGGCGCCTTCATGTACCCGGGGATCTACAAGATGGACTCCTACGAGTTCACCTGCACGGGCGTCTTCACCACCCGCACCCCGACCGACGCCTACCGGGGCGCCGGACGCCCCGAGGCGACGTACGCCATCGAACGCGTCATGGACGACCTGGCCGCCGAACTCGGCCTGGACCCGGTGGAGTTGCGGCGGCGCAACTGGATCCGGCGCGAGGAGTTCCCGTACCGGACCATCGCCGGGCTGACCTACGACAGCGGCGACTACGAGGCGGCCACCGAGAAGGCGCTCGCCCTGTTCGGGTACGACGGGCTCCGTGCCGAGCAGCGCAAGCGGCAGGAGCGCGGGGACACCGTGCGGCTCGGCATCGGGGTGTCGACGTACACGGAGATGTGCGGTCTGGCGCCGAGCCGGGTGCTGCGCGATCTGCGGTACTCGGCGGGCGGCTGGGAGGCGGCGGACATCCGGGTGCTGCCCACCGGGAAGGTCGAGGTGGTCACCGGCACCAGTCCGCACGGGCAGGGGCATGTGACGTCCTGGAGCCAGATCGCCGCGGACGTGCTGGGGGTGCCGTTCGAGGATGTCGCCGTGGTGCACGGCGACACCCGGGTGGCGCCGCGGGGCATGGACACCTACGGGTCGCGGTCGCTGGTGGTCGGCGGGGCGGCGGTGCACCGGGCGGCCGAGAAGGTCGTGGCGAAGGCACGGAAGATGGCCGCGCACCTGCTGCGGGCGAGCGAGCGCGACCTGGAGTTCCGGGACGGCGTGTTCGCGGTGAAGGGCTCCCCGCAGGCCCGCCGCACGATCCAGGAGATCGCCTTCGAGTCGTTCACCGCGCACGACCTGCCCGACGGCATGGAGCCCGGCATCGACGCCGGTCACGTCCTGGACCCGGAGAACTTCTCCTACCCGCACGGCACCCACCTGTGCGCCGTCGAGGTCGACACCGAGACCGGGCTGACCCGGATCCGCTCCTACGTCTGCGTCGACGACGTCGGCCGGGTGGTCAACCCGATGATCGTGGAGGGGCAGGTGCACGGCGGCCTCGCCCAGGGCATCGCGCAGGCGCTGTACGAGGAGGCGGTCTACGACGACGACGGCAACCTGGTCTCCGGCACGATGGCCGACTACGTGGTGCCCGCCGCCGGCGACCTGCCCGACTTCGTCACCGACCGCACGGAGACACCGGCCGCCGGCCACCCGCTGGGGGTGAAGGGCGTCGGCGAGGCCGGGACGATCGCCTCCACCCCGGCCGTGGTGGGCGCGATCGTGGACGCGCTGCGCCCGCTGGGCGTGACGGACGTCCGGATGCCCTGCACACCCGAACGGGTCTGGCGCGCGATCGAGGAGGCCACGGCGTGATCCCGCCCGCGTTCGACTACGTCCGTCCGGCAGGCGTCGAGGAGGCGGTGCGCGTTCTCGCGGCGGCCGCGGACGCCGGGGACGAGGCGAAGGTGCTGGCCGGCGGCCAGAGCCTGGTGCCGCTGCTCAGGCTGCGGCTGGCCTTTCCCGATCTGGTCGTGGACATCGGCCGGCTGCCCGGGCTGCGCGGGGTGCGCGAGGAGGACGGCCGGCTCGTCGTCGGCGCCCTCACCACCCACCACGAGGTGATCCGGGACCCGCTGGTACGCCGCCACGCGGGCCTGCTGGCGGCGGCGACCGCACGGGTCGCGGACCCCGCCGTACGGCACCGGGGAACCCTCTGCGGCTCCCTCGCCCACGCCGACCCGGCCGGGGACCTGCCCGCGGTGCTGCTCGCGCTCGACGCCGAACTGGTCGCGGTGGGCCCGCGCGGGCGGCGTGCGATCCCCGCCGGGGAGTTCTTCACCGACTACCTGGAGACCGCGCTCGCCCCCGACGAACTGCTGGTGGAGGTGCGGGTGGCACGGACGGACGGCTGGGGCTTCCACTACGAGAAGTTCCAGCGGGCGGCGCAGTCCTGGGCGGTGGTCGGCGTGGCCGCGCTGGTGCGGCGCGAGAACGGGCACATCGCCGAGGCCCGGATCGGGCTGACCAACATGGGGCCGACCCCGCTGCGCGCCTCGGCGACCGAGCAGGCACTGCCCGGCGCCGACGGTCCGGGGGCCGTCGCGCGGGCCGCGCGGGCGGCGACGCTGGGCACCCGGCCGGGACGGGACGCCTCGGCCGCCCCGGACTACCGGGCGCACCTGGCACGGGTGCTGACCCGGCGCGCGGTGCTGGCCGCCGCGGGGATGGCCGGCGCGGGGACGGGGTGAGCGGACCGGGCCCGCGCGACCGGGGAGCCCGCCTGCCGCCGCCACCCGCCAGGAGGTAGTCATGGAGTTGCGTCACGAGTTCACCGTCCCGGTCCCGCCGGCGGTCGTCTGGCGGGCCCTGACCGACATCGAACGGGTCGCCCCGTGCATGCCGGGGGCGACCGTGGAGGAGTTCGACGGCAGGACGGTGACCGGTTCGGTGCGCGTCCGGATGGGCCCGGTGACGCTCACCTACCGGGGCACGGCCGTCTTCGAGGAGCGGGACGAGAGGGCGTACCGCATGGTGCTGGTCGCCGGCGGCCGGGAGACCCGCGGCCAGAGCACCGCGCGGGCCACCGTGACCGGCACGCTCACCGGGGGCGACGGCTCCACCACCGTCTCCGTGGACACCGACCTGACGGTGACCGGCCGCCCGGCGCAGCTCGGACGCGGGATGATCGCGGAGGTGGGCGACCGGCTCGTCGGCCGGTTCGCCGAGAGCCTGAGCGAACTGCTGGCCACCGCGACCGAAGCACCGCGCCCGGCGCGGGCCGAGCCCGCGCGGCCCGCCGAGACCCCGACGGACGAGCCCCTCGACCTGTTCCGCACCGCGGGAGCCCCGCTCGTCCGACGCGCGGGCACCGCGCTCGCCGCCGCGCTGGCCGCGGCCCTGGTGATCACGCGGGTACGGCGGTGGCGGCGGCGGTCGTGACGGCCGGGCCGGGCGGAGGCGGACGGGGCCGGTCACCTCACCGGGAGCCGCCGGCCGGCCTGCGCGGCAGGCGGTGCAGTGCCACGTCCGTCAGGCGGCCGTCGGCGGCCGTGGCGGTCAGGTACGTGCAGTACGGCTGACGGCGGCGGTCGGTCGGGGAGCCCGGGTTGAGCAGCCGCAGGCCGGTGCCGGCCGTGGTGTCCCACGGGATGTGGCTGTGGCCGAAGACCAGGACGTCCACTCCGGGGAAGCGGTCCGCGCAGCGGGCCTCACGCCCCTTGGCGGGGCCGGTCTCGTGGACGACGGCGAACCGCAGGCCGCCGAGGTCGGCGTGGGCCACCTCCGGCAGCCGGGCGCGCAGCGCGGGCCCGTCGTTGTTGCCGTACACCGCGACGAGCCGGCGGGACCGGCTCCGGAGCAGGTCGAGGGTGGCCGTGTCGACCCAGTCCCCCGCGTGCACGACGGCGTCGGCGCGGTCCAGCTCGGCCAGCAGCGGCGCGGGCAGTTCCCGCGCCCGCCGGGGCAGATGGGTGTCGGACATCAGCAGCAGGCGCACACGGCAAGCGTAAGCACGCCGCGCGGCTCGGCGAGACGGGCGGCACCGCCGGCCTCCTCCAACTGGCGTCCAGCACGCCCGGCTGACGCCTCCTCACGGATCGGTCTCGGGCACCGGGGTGCGGCGGGAGCCGTCCGCCGAACGGGTTAGCATCGGGCGAATCCCGCCCGCACCAGAGCGCGAACGGCAGAAGACCCAGGGGGGCCCAAGCCCGATGCCGGTCAAGGTCAGCGTCATCGTTCCCGTGTACAACCCCGGGACCTACATCGAGGACTGCATCGCCTCGTTGCAGCGGCAGTCGCTGCCGCCGGAAACGTACGAAGTGATCTTCGTGAACGACGGCTCCACCGACGCCACCCCGGCCCGGCTCGACGCGCTCGCCGCCGAGGACGGCCGGATGCGGGTGATCCACCAGGAGAACTCGGGCTGGTCCGGCAGGCCCCGCAACGTCGGCATCGAGGCGGCGCGGGGAGAGTACGTCATGTTCGTCGACAACGACGACCACCTCGGCGACGAGGCCCTGGAGCGGATGTACGACTACGGTGTCGCGCACGGCGCCGACGTCGTCGTCGGCAAGATGGCCGGCAAGGGCCGCCCGGTGCCGGTGGAGCTGTTCCGCCGCAACCACCCGCGCGCGACCCTGGCCGACACCGCGCTGATCGACAGCCTCACCCCGCACAAGATGGTGCGCCGGGAGTTCCTGGACCGGATCGGGCTGCGGTTCCCCGAGGGCCGGCGGCGCCTGGAGGACCACGTCTTCGTCACCGAGGCGTACTTGCGCGCGGCGAACGTCTCGGTGCTCGGCGACTACGTCTGCTACTACCACGTCAAGCGGGACGACGCCGGCAACGCCGGTTTCCAGCGGTTCGACCCGGTCGGCTACTTCGCCAACCTCCGCGAGGCCCTCGACGTGGTGGAGAAGTACACCGAGCCCGGCGCGCTCCGCGACCGGCTGTTCCGGCGCTGGCTGCGCAACGAGATGGTGGAACGGCTGCGCGGCAAGCGGCTGCTGGCCCTTCCGGACGACTACCGGCGGGAGCTGTTCGCGGAGATCCACAAGGTGGTCGTCGAACGCTTCGGCCCCGGTGTGGCCCAGGGCCTCCAGCCGACCCAGCAGGTCGTCGCCGCGCTGGCCGCCGCCGACCGGTACGACGACGTGGTCGCCTTCGCCGAGTGGGAGGCGGCCGTCGCGCTCAGTTCCTCCCCGGACGAGCCGAGTTGGCGGGACGGCACGCTGCGGCTCGGCTTCCTCGCCGAGTACACCTCGGCCGGTGAGCCGATGGTCTTCCCCGCCGGCGCCACGAGCACCCCGCTGGACGACCCGCCGAAGGACGTCGCCGAGGCCATCGCCTGGGTGGGCGCGCAGACCGCCGCCCGCTTCGGCGCGGCCACCGCCGACCTGCTGCTGCGGGAGCGCTCCAGCGCCGCCCAGCACTTCCAGCCGGTGCGGTTCACCCGCGAGACGCTCCCCGCCGGGGACGGCGACGGGACCCGGCTGACGCTGCGGGCGAGCGCCACCGTCGACCCGGGGACGCTGCCCGGCACCGGGGTGTGGGACGCCGTCGTCCGGGTCAGGCTGGGCGGCTGGACCAAGGAGACCCGGCTGGGCCCGGTGCCGCCCGGCGGACGCCCGGAGCCGATCGCCGGGGTGGTCGCCTCGCGCGCCGCCCTGCCGTACTGGACCACACCGCACCGCAACCTCTCGCTGGACCTCGGCGCCTCCCCGAAGCGGCTCGGCCTGCCCCGCGCCGACCTCTCCGCCGCCGGCGACCGCCTGCACGCGGGGCTCCCGCTGTACGTGGCCGGTGAGACCCCGGTACTGGTGCGGCTCGCCTCGCCGGGCCGGTCCGTGGACGTGCCCGCCACCCTGTCCCCCACCCCGGACCCGGCGCGGTCGCGGCTGACGGCCGTCCTGCCCGCGGTGGTGCTGGCCGGCGGGGTGTGGCGGGCCGCCGTCAGCCTGACCCCGGACGCCGACGGGCCGCGGTTCCATCCGCTGGCCGGGGCGCTGCGGGTGGCGGACGGGACGGTACGGGTGGGCCCGGGACCTCGTCCCGGACCGGGCCCGCGGCTGGTGCGCCGGGCCCGCCGGCTGCTCGGCGCCGTCGCGCGGCGGGCCACCGCCCGCCTCACGAGAGCGAGGGTGTGACCATGCGCGCACTGGACCTGGCCGGCGCCTGGGCGCTGGAACCGAAGGTGTTCCCGGACGACCGGGGCAGTTTCCACGAGTGGTACCGCGGCGAGGAGTTCCGCGAGGCCACCGGGTACGACCTGTCCCTGGCCCAGGCCAACTGCTCGGTCTCGCACCGGGGGGTGCTGCGCGGCGTGCACTTCGCCGACGTGCCGCCCGGCCAGGCGAAGTACGTCACCTGCGTGCGCGGCGCCATTCTCGACGTGGTCGTCGACGTGCGCACCGGCTCACCGACCTTCGGCCGGTGGGAGGCGGTACGGCTGGACGAGGTCAACCGGCACGCGCTGTTCCTCGCCGAGGGGCTCGGGCACGCCTTCATGGCGCTCACCGACGACACGACGGTGGTCTACCTGTGCTCGACGGGTTACGCGCCCGGACGGGAACACGGCATCGACCCGCTCGATCCCGCTCTCGGCATCGCCTGGCCGGAGGGGATCACGCCGGTGCTGTCCGACAAGGACGCCGCGGCACCCTCGCTGGCCGAGGCCGAGCGGACCGGCCTGCTGCCCGAGTACGCCGCCTGCGCCGCCCACTACGACCGGCTGCGCGGTAGCTAGGGCCTGTCTGACAAACCATAGGCCCGCGGCCGCCAGGCCGGCGGCCGTCGGGGGCCGGCCGGCGTGGCCGGTCCCCGACGGCTCGGCTCAGCGGCTGACGCCGACCTGCTCCACCGCGCGGCGCAGCGGCTCCCAGCCCCGGGCGCGGCCGACACCGAGGTTGCGGGCCTTGGCGAGCCGGCCCCAGAAGCCCGCGTCGAGCAGTTCCCGGGCCGGGACGGCCCCGGCCCGCTCCAGGATCGCCTCGGGTACCTTCTGCGGGTCCTCGACCAGGTACTCGGTCATGATCTCGTCGTAGTTGTCCTTCAGCACGGTGTTGTCCGGGTCGGCGCCGAACACCAGGAGCTGGCCGGTGGGCCGGGTGTCCACCAGGACGGTTGCCAGGTCGGGCCGGTAGCGGGCCAGCACCTCGGTGATCTTGTAGACGTCGCCGGTCCAGGCGTCGGTGTGCCGGTCCCGGGCGGCCTCGTCCACGCTGCGCGGCAGCATGTCGTCCAGGACGATCACGCTGGACCAGTCCGAGTGCTTCTCCACGTTGATGAAGTCGCGCAGCGCGTACTCGAAGAGGTGCATGCCGTCGATGAAGGACAGGTCGAGGGTGGTGCGCCGCCAGTAGCCGACCGGGGAGCGGCCCCGGCGCAGGTTGCGCAGCGGGTGCCGGCCGCCCTTGAGGTGGGCGAGGGGGTTGTCGCGGGCGAAGAAGTCGTCACTGGTGGCCTTCACCAGGTGGACGTCGCACCTCAGCTCCGAGACGACCTTGAACGCGGGGTCGACCGCGATGCTGGGGACCCTGGAGAGGGTCAGGCTGCGGCCGTCGTTGACGCCGATCTCCAGGTAGTTGCGGTTGGCGCTGACCTTGTGCAGTTCCCGCAGGAACTCGTGGCGTTTCAACTGGACTCCTTGGCGATACGGGGAAGTGCCTCGTGCAGGGCGGCACGCCAGTCGCGGGGCGCGGGCAGGCCGATCTCCTGCCAGCGGCCGTGCGCGAGGGCGCTGTATGCGGGGCGGGGCGCGGGCCGGGCGAAGGCCGCGCCACCGGTGGGACGGATGCGGTCCGGGTCGGCGCCCAGCAGCGAGAAGACCTCCCGGGCCAGCGAGTACCAGGTGGTCTCGCCGGAACTGGTGGCGTGGAAGACGCCGGTGGCGCCGCGTCCGACGAGCGGGCCGAGGTCGGCGGTGCGGGCGGCGACGTCCGCGCTCCAGGTGGGCTGTCCGCGCTGGTCGTCGACGACGTCGAGGGTGTCGCGGCGGCCCTCCAGCTCGATCATGGTGCGCACGAAGCTGCGGCCGTGGACGCCGTACAGCCAGGCGGTGCGCAGCACGGCGCTGTCGTCGGGGAGTTCCTCCAGCACCGCCCGCTCGCCGGCCAGTTTGGTGCGGCCGTAGGCGGTGCGCGGGGCGGGGGGATGGTCCTCGGGGTAGGGCTCGGCGCGGCCGGCGCCGTCGAAGACGTAGTCGGTGGAGAAGTGGATCAGGCGGGCGCCGTGCGCGGCGCAGGTCCGGGCGAGCAGCCGGGGTCCCTCGCCGTTGGTCTCCAGGGCGCGCGCCTCGTCGGTCTCGGCGTCGTCCACGGCCGTGTAGGCGGCGCAGTTGACGACGAGGTCGGGGCGGTGGGCGGCGAACGCCTCCTCCAGGGAGGCGGGTTCGGTGAGGTCCAGGTCGGCGCGGGCCGCGGCGACCACGTCCGCGCCGCGCCGGGTCAGCTCCGCGACGACGTCCCGGCCGAGCATGCCGCCCGCGCCGGTGACCAGCCACCTCATGCGTGTCCCCGTTCGACGCGCCGCTTGAGCGGCTCCCACCAGGCGCGGTTCTCGCGGTACCAGGCGACGGTCTCGGCGAGGCCGGTGGTGAAGTCGTGTGCGGGGCGGTAGCCCAGTTCGTCGCGGGCCTTGCTCCAGTCGACCGAGTAGCGCAGGTCGTGGCCCTTGCGGTCCTCGACCTGCCGCACCCGGTCCCAGTCGGCGCCGCAGGCGTCCAGGAGCAGGCCGGTCAGCTCCTTGTTGGTCAGTTCGGTGCCGCCGCCGATGTTGTAGACCTCGCCGGCCCGGCCCCGGGTGCGCACCAGTTCCACGCCCCGGCAGTGGTCGTCCACGTGCAGCCAGTCGCGGACGTTGAGTCCCTCGCCGTACAGCGGGACGTTCCCGCCGTCGAGGAGGTTCGTCACGAAGAGCGGGATCACCTTCTCCGGGAACTGGTGCGGGCCGTAGTTGTTCGAGCAGCGGGTGACCCGCACGTCGAGGCCGTGGGTGTGGTGGTAGGAGAGGGCGATCAGGTCGGAGGACGCCTTGGAGGCGGAGTAGGGGGAACTGGGCCGCAGGAGCCGTTCCTCGCCGGCCGAGCCCTCGGCGATCGAGCCGTAGACCTCGTCCGTGGAGACGTGGACGAAGGACTCCAGGCCGTGCCGGAGGGCGGCGTCGAGCAGGGTCTGGGTGCCGACGACGTTGGTGAGGACGAAGTCGTCGGCGCCGAGGATGGAGCGGTCGACGTGCGACTCGGCGGCGAAGTGCACCAGCTGGTCGGCGCCGGCCACCAGCTTGTCGACCAGTTCGGCGTCGCGGATGTCGCCCTGGACGAACTCCAGTGCCGGGTGGTCGAGTTCGAGGTTGTCGAGGGTGCCGGCGTAGGTGAGCTTGTCCAGCACCGTGATCTGCGGTGCGCCGGCGGCGAGCAGCATGCGGACGTAGCGGGAGCCGATGAACCCGGCGGCTCCGGTGACGAGGAGGTTCATATGTGGATCTGCACCTTGCTGTGGTCTGCGAGGACGAATCGGTGGGCGCTGGGCACACTGGGTGCCGGGGTGACCTCCACGTGCCGGCCGAGGAGCGAGGACCCGACCCGGCCGACGGTCACGGCGGCGGCGTCGGCCTCGCCGTCGACGCGGTGCCGGAGGGCGTGGGTGATCCCCGCCCCGGCGGGCGACTCCGGTCCGTGGAACAGGACAGCTTCGTCGGCGACCGGGACGAGCCGCTCGGCCGAGGTGTGGGTGAGGGGCCTCAGCCGGGTGCCCGCGCCGCCGGACAGCGCCAGTGCCTTCATCTGGGTCACCCTACTGTCGATTCGCGGGTGCGGAACGTCAGTTGAGTGACTTGACGGGTGGACCGGACATGGCGGCGGCGCGGCAACCAGGTTGCCGCGCCGTTGCGCCGGGTGGGGCCGGTCCGGTGGAGCCGGGTCCGGGTGGAGCCGGGTCCGGGTGGGGTCAGTCCTCACCCCTGACGATGTGCGACTCCGGTCCCGGGCCGCGGGTGCGCGCCGCGGCGGGGTCGTCCAGGGCCGGCACCCAGGTGCGGGGCGCGCCGCGGCCGCGCAGGCGGCGGGCCTGGGACCAGCCCGTCTCGGGCCGGACGGGTTTGTCGCTCAGATCCGTTGTCACGGAACATCATCTTCCTTCCGCGTCCCACCCGGCTCGTCCTCCGGGCGGCGTTACCGCGTCGCCGTGACAGAACGGGTCCCCCGCCCGGTCCGGGCCAAACGCGGGCGGGCGCGCTCAGCGGCCCAGCGCGATCTCGCTCCACACCTGTTTGCCGCCGCTGACCGGCAGCGTTCCCCAGAGCGCGGACATCGCCTCGACGAGCAGGACGCCCCGGCCGCCGGTGGCCTCCCAACTGACGCTGGTGGGCCGGGCGGGCGAGCGGGGCGAGGAGTCGGCGACCGCGACGCGCAGCCGGCCGTCCAGCAGGGTGAGGTCGAGGCGGACCGGGCCGTCGGTGTGCACCAGGGCGTTGGTGACCAGTTCGGAGACGACCAGGAGGACGGCGTCGATGTCGCCGTCCGGCACCCCCCAGGCGCGCAGGGTGCGGCGGGTGAAGCGCCGGGCGTGCCGGACGGCCTCGGGGACCCGCCACACCGTCCAGCTCTCGCGCCGCGGGCGCAGCGCCATCCCGTCGTAGCGCACCAGCAGCAGCGCCACGTCGTCGCTGCGCCGGGCGCTGCCCAGCAGGGCGTCGGCGACCGGCCCGAGGCGGGCGGGGTCGGCGGCGGCCAGCTCCCGGGCGAGCCGGCCCATTCCCTCGTCGATGTCGGTGTCGGCGCTCTCCACCAGCCCGTCGGTGGTCAGGGCGATCAGTGTGCCGCGCCGCAGCCGCAGCGGGCTCATCGGGAACGCGGCCTGCGCCACCACGCCGAGCGGCGGGCCGCCCTCCACCTCCGGGATCTGTGTGGTGCCGTCCGGGTGGCGCAGCACCGGCGGCAGGTGCCCGGCCCGTACGCACCAGGCGGTGCCCTCCTCCATGTCGAGGTCGACGTAGACGCAGGTGGCGAAGAGGTCGCTCTCCATGCCGACCAGCAGCCGGTTGGCGTGGGAGACCACCACGTCCGGGGGGTGGCCCTCGACGGCGTAGGCACGCAGGGCGGTGCGCATCTGTCCCATGAGGGTGGCGGCGCCGGCGTTGTGGCCCTGGACGTCGCCGATGACGAGGGCGACGTGGTGGTCGGGCAGCGGGATCACGTCGTACCAGTCGCCGCCCAGTTCCAGGCCCGCGGTGCTGGGCAGGTAGCGGGCGACTGCGACCGCGCCGGGCAGTTCGGGCAGGCGGCGGGGCAGGAGCTGGCGCTGGAGCATGCCGACGAGTTCGTGTTCGGCGTCGAAGGCGCGGGCGCGGGTGAGGGCCTGTCCGGCGAGGCCGGCGGAGGCGGTGAGCAGGGCGCGTTCGTCGGGGCCGAAGTCGTGCGGGCCGTCCCAGCCGATCAGGCAGACGCCGGCCACCCGGCCGCGGGCGGACAGCGGCAGGACGGCGAGGGCGCCGGGGCCGACGTCGGCGAGGGGCGGCTCCAGGGCGCCGCCGCCGGCCGGCCAGATCCGGGCGCGGCCCTCGCGCAGCGCGGCGGCCAGGGTGGGCATGGCGCGCACGGGCGCGTCGGGCCATTCGGTGCGCCACTCCGTCCGCCACACCTCGGGCCAGACCTCGGGTGCGGGCGGGTCAAGGACGGTGACGACGAGGCGGTCGTTCTCCAGCCCGGCCAGCGCTATCCGGGTGGCGCCCAGCGGCCGGCGCAGGGCGGCGACCAGGGCCCGGCTGACGTCGCGGACGGTGCCGGCGGCGGCCAGCGCGGCGGCCAGCCGCTGGATGCGGGCGACGTCGGTGACGTCGGAGCGGAACGTGGAGGTGTCGGCGACGGTGCCGACGAGACGGGCGGGGCGGCCCTCGCCGCCGGGCCGCAGCCGCCCGCACAGCCGGAGCCACCGGGGCGGGCCGCCCGGCCGCAGGACGCGGAACTCCAGTTCGCGCTCGCCGCCGCTCAGGTGGCCGGCCTCCACGACCGACATCAGCGAGGGGAGGTCCTCCGGTTCGGTCAGCGCGAGCAGTGTCTCGATCTTGCCGTCGAACTCCGTCGCGTCGAGTCCGAAGAGGTCCAGGATGCGGTCGCCGACCTCGACGCGGCCGGTGTCCATGGCGAGGCGGAACGCGTCCGGAGGCAGCCCGCCGCCCTCGGCCGCCCGCACCGGGGCGCCCGGGCGGGCGACGGCCTCCGCGATCAGCTCCAGGCAGGCGCGGGCGTCCGCGCCGAAGCCGTCCGGGTGCCCGGTGCCGGCGAGGAGGCAGCCGCCTCCGTCGCCGGGCACCGGCAGCGCGGTCAGCGAGAAGCCGCCCGGGAGCATCCGGCGGGAGGCGGCCTGCCCGGCCGGCTCATCCGGTCCGAGCCGCACCGGCCGCCGGGTCCGGTGGGCGACGGCGACCGGGGAGTCGCCGGACAGCGGGTACACGTCCCGGACGCCGTACATCCGGTGCGGCACCCCGGCCGCGTCCGCGAGACGGAGCAGCCGGGGGTCCTCGCCCGGGGTGTAGAGGGCGGCGAAGGCCGCGCCCGCGAAGACCAGCGCCTGTTCGAGGAGGCGGTGGAGCCGGTCGGCGGCCTCCTCGTCGGACCCGATCACCTTCAGGGCGTCCTCGGCCCTCGGCGTTCGTGTGCTGCCTTCCAGGGCGCCCTCGCTGCTCACCCCGCCCATTACAGCGCCTGTACGAGACCCGCGCAGCCCCTGTGCCACCTTCGGCCGCACCGAACGGGCCGGAACGGCCGGAACGGGGACGGGGCGGGGCGGACAGCTCAGTACGTGCCGCCCTGCCCCGCGTCGCCCGCGTCGTCCATGTCCCCGGAGCCGGTGCCCTCGCCGGTCCCCGCGCCCTCGCCCGCGCCCTCGCCCTCGCCCTCGCCCTCGCCCAGCGTCGCGCCCACCGCGTCCAGTGCGGTGGTCACCGGCTGGAAGAACGTCTCGCCGCCCACCGTGCAGTCGCCGCTGCCGCCGGAGGTGAGGCCGAGGGCGAGGCCGTCCTCGGTGAACAGGGAGCCGCCGCTGTCCCCCGGCTCGGCGCAGACGTCGGTCTGGATCAGCCCGGTGACCGTGCCCTCCGGGTAGTTGACGGTGGCGTCGAGGCCGAGGACCTGCCCGTCGGCGAGTCCGGTCGTGCTCCCCATCCTGAGGACCCGCTGACCGACGGTCGCCTCGGCGGCCGAGGAGACCGGCATGCTCTGTTCGCCGGCGTTCACCTCGCTGGGTGCCTCGGTCGCCGGGTCGTCGTAGCGGACCAGCGCGAAGTCGCCCGCACCGGGGAAGACCGCCTCCGCCACGGTGGCGACCGGCGCGCCGCCCTGCGCGTCGGACCACCGCTCGGCCGCGACCCCGCAGTGCCCGGCGGTCAGGAAGGCGGGCGCGCCGTCGGCGGCGGTCACGTTGAAACCCAGCGAGCAGCGCGCGCCGCCACCGAATATCGCGTCACCGCCGGAGGCGAAGGTCTTGAAGGTGCCGGCGGACTTGCGCAGGGTGGCCATCCCGGAGCCCAACTCCGTGACCGTCGACTCGACCTGGTCCCAGCGGGGGCCGGTGACGGTGCTGTCGGCGGTGACCAGGATCTTGTTGGTGCGCGGGTCGAGGGCCCAGGCGGTGCCCGGGACGGCCGCCTCGGAGCCGAGCGTCCGCGCGCCCGCCCGGAGTTCGGCGACGCTGTTGTCGACCTCGCGGACGACCGCACCGGCCCGCTCCGCCCGCGCGGCCACCTCGTCGTCGCCGCCGGCGACGACATTGACGACCAGCCGCCGCTCGCCGCTGTCGTAGTACGACCCGGCGAAGGCGTCGCCGGCCAGGCCGGAGAGCGTGGCGGCGAGCGCCGAGGCGTCGTCCGCGTTCAGTGTCCTGGCCGCCGAGGTGCCCGGCGTGGAGGAGCCGTCCCGCGAGGCTTCCGGTGCGGCGTCGGCGTGCGGGAGCAGGATCGCGGCCGCGCCGAGCGCCAGCACGCCGCCCGCCGCCGTCGCGGCCCTGCGCTTCGCGATTCGCTTGTGACTCAAGCTTCTCGACCTCCTGGGTCGGGGTCCGGGCCGCCGGCCGGCGGCCGTTCGGGACGCCTGGACGGCAGGGGGTACGCGCGGACCGCACGGGACGTTCAAAAGAACCGGATCGACATGCTCCGAGACGGGCCGGTGGCGCTCCGTGTCGATCGCCGCGCGGAGTTCCCGCTCCGGGGAATCCGCACATCGAATGCCCAACCCGGTCATGCGTGTTGGAGGATCCGCGAGCGCCGGCCGGTTCATTCGGACCGGGACGAACGTCGCCGCCGCCGAGAAGGTCGCGCACGCCGGCGACCCGCTCCACGCCACCGTGTACGGGTGAGCGGGCGCGGTGCCCGGTCGGCCCCGCCGGCCGCCCTTCCGGCCGCCCCGCCGTCCGGCCGGCGTTGCTCCGCTCCACGAGTAGGTACCGTCGCCGGTATGCGAATCAGTGTGATGGACGTGGGGTCGAAGACGGTCCGCCTCGTGGTGGCGGACGCGCAGGACGGGGTGCCGCTGCCGGTGCACACCGCCAAATGGCGACTGAGACTCTCGGAACAGGTCAGACCCGGGGATCCGGTTCCCGAGGAGGCCGTGGACCGGCTGGTCGAGGCGGTGGCGGAGGCGAGCCGGACCGCGGCCCGCTGGGGCGCCGCGGGCCCGCCGGCCTTCGCCACGGCGGTGGTACGGGCCGCGCCCAACCGGGCGGAGGTGCTGCGCGCCGTACGGGAGCGCACCGACGTCGCCCTGTGCACCCTGCCGGGTGAGGTGGAGGCCGAGCTGACCTTCCTGGGCGCCCGGCGCTGGATGGGCTGGCGGTCGGGACCGCTCGCGCTGCTCGACATCGGCGGCGGCACGATGGAGGTCGCCTTCGGCCGCGGCCGGCTGCCGGACTTCGTCGCCTGTCTGCCGCTCGGCGCCGCCCGGCTCACCCACGAGTTCTTCGAGGAGGCGGACCCGCCGACGCCGGAGCAGATACGGGCGCTGCGCCGCCGGGTGCGTCACCAACTGCGGGACGTGGCGGCCCGGATCCGCTGGGAGGGGCCGCGCACCGCGGTGGCCACCTCGCGCACGTTCCAGCAGCTCGGGCGGCTCTGCGGGGCCGCACCGGGGCGGCGCGGCCCGTTCGTGGAGCGGCAACTGCGCGCCGCGGACCTGCGGGCGGCCATCGACCGCCTGGCCGCCCTGCCCACCGCCGAACGCGCCGCGCTGCCCGGCATCTCCGCGCCGCGCGCCGCCCAGAGCCTGGCCGGCGCGGTGATCGGGCACACGGCGATGAAGCTGACCGGGCTGGGGTCGGTCACGGTCTGCCCCTGGGCGATCCGCGAGGGGGTGCTGCTGCGCCACATCGAGGACGGCCCGTCGTGGTGGGCGGAGATCGCCCGCCGCGACGACGAGGAGCCGCCCGGCCCGCTGCCCCTGCGCCTGGCCGACGCCGGCGTCTGACCGGCCCCGGCGCCCCCGCGGAAAGGTTTCCGCCGGGCCGGGGCCGGCCACCCGCGCCCGGCGGGCGGGCGCGGATGATCTCGCCAGCGCCGGGTACCCGGCGCTTCATGGAGTACGACCGTCAAGGACCACAGCTTCCGTCCGCCCGGGGCCCGCTCTCCGCGGGGGTCCGCACCCGTCTGCTGGGCGAGGGCGAGCTTCCCGGCGTCGAGTCCGTCGCCGGGGCGGACCCCTACGGCGACGACCTCCAGCTCGCCCTGTACCTCTGCTACGAACTGCACTACCGCGGCTTCGCGGGCGTCGACCCCGACCTGGAGTGGGACCCCGCCGTGCTGGGACTCCGGGGGGCGCTGGAGTCCTCCTTCCTGGCCGCGCTGCGGGCCGACGTCCCGGCCCGCGAGGTCGACGAGGCGATCGGCGATCTGCTGGTGGAGCCGGTGGACGGTACGGGTGTCTCCCACTTCCTGCGGGACAAGGGCGAGCTGTGGCACCTGCGCGAGTACGCCGCCCAGCGCTCGCTGTACCACCTGAAGGAGGCGGACCCGCACGCGTGGGTGCTGCCCCGGCTGTGGGGGCGGGCGAAGGCGGCGATGGCCGCGGTGGAGTTCGACGAGTGGGGCGGCGGACGCCCCGAGCGGGTGCACTCGCGCCTCTTCGCCGACCTGATGGCCGACCTGGGCCTGGAGACGGAGTACGGGCGCTACCTGGAGTCCGGGTCCGCGGAGATGCTGGCCACGGTGAACCTGATGTCCCTCTTCGGCCTGCACCGAAGCCTGCGGGGCGCTCTCGTGGGCCACTTCGCGGCGGTCGAGATCACCTCCTCGCCCGGCTCCCGGCGACTGGCCGAGGCGATGCGCCGCACCGGCGCGGGCCCCGCCGCCGAGCACTTCTACGACGAGCACGTCGAGGCGGACGCGGTCCACGAGCAGATCGTCCGCCACGAGGTGATCGCGGGCCTGCTGGCCGAGGAGCCGTGGCTCGCCACGGACGTCGCGTTCGGCGTCGACGCCACCGAGCACGTCGAGGGCCTGCTCGCCGCCCGGCTGCTCGCCGACTGGCGGGCGGGCCGCTCGTCCGTGCGCTCCCCGCTTTCCGCCGATACTTCTCATACTTACTGACCAAAGGGGTACCTGGGGCGCGTGAGCCCCTTGCTGCTGCCGGGTGTGTACGCCCCGCAAGAAGACACGGCCCTGTTGGCGGAAGCTCTCGCGGGCGAGCCGCTCCCGGTCGCCGCGACCGTCCTCGACGTGGGGACCGGCAGCGGTGCGCTGGCCCTGGCGGCGGCGCGGCGGGGCGCTCGGGTGACCGCGGTGGACGTCTCGTGGCGCGCGGTGTGCACCGCCCGGCTGAACGCCGCGCGGGCCGGCCTGCCGCTGCGGGTGCGGCACGGCAGCCTCTTCACTCCGGTGCGGGGCGAGACCTTCGACCTGGTGCTGACCAACCCGCCGTACGTGCCCGCCCCCGGGGGCGGGCGGCTGCCGCGCGGCGCGGCGCGGGCCTGGGACGCCGGTCATGACGGCCGGCTGTGGCTGGACCGGATCTGCCGGGAGGCGCCCGCGCTGCTGCGCCCCGGTGGTGTGCTGCTGCTGGTGCAGTCGGCGCTCAGTGATCCGGAGCGCACCGTGGGGCGGCTGCGCGAGGCCGGCCTCAAGGCCGCGGTGACCCGGCGGCAGCGGATCGCCTTCGGCCCGGTGGTGCGCGGCCGGCTGGACTGGCTGCGCCACCGGGGTCTGCTGTCCGCCGCCGAGAACGAGGAAGAACTGGTGGTCGTCCGTGCCGAACTCCCCGTCTGACACCCCCCGCCGGATCACGGTCCGGCGCAAGGGCCCGCTGCTGGTGGAAGGCCCGGTGGAGATCGAACTGGACGACGGGACGACGGTGTCCTCCGACCGGTTCCGGGTCGCCCTGTGCACCTGCCGCCGCAGCCGCCGCTACCCCTGGTGCGACACCAGCCACCGGGCCCGCTCGCATCCCGGCGGCGACTCGGACGCCGGCTCCCGCGGCCGGGAGGCGGCCGGGGAGTGATGCCGGGGGGCGGCGGACAGCCCCACACCGTCCGCCGTCCCCCGGTGCGGGACCGCTCGCGCGCCGCGGCGGCGTGCTCGCACTCCCCAGCAACGAGCCGCCGGTCGGCCGCGGGCGCGCGGTCCCGGTCGGGTGCCGCGGTGGCCCGGTGAGCGCCCCGGCGGCGAGCGCGAGTCTGCCGAGTCCGCCGCCGGAACACATCTCGACCCCATGCGTTTCGGTAACCTTGCGTATTGAATCAGTGGCGTGAAGTCACGGATTTCGACCGTTCCGATGGCGTGTCACGGCGTTTCGTGATCACCTCGTCGGCCGGATGGCGCGATCTTCGCGATCGGCGATCGACCGGAAACCATCGCCGTCTCCCCGCCGGAAGCGGCCCGTTGCCGCCTCGCACGCCCGGTCCCCGCTGGACGGACCCGCCCTACCGGCGAGTATCGTCGGGCGCCGCTGACTCGACGAGGAGAGGGCGGGACGAAACGGATGGCGAAGCACTGGGCGGACCTCCAGTACGAGATCTACCTGAACGGGATGACGGGGACGGTGCCCCGGCTGCCCACCGACCTGACCCGGCTGGAGGCGCTCACCGAGCAGCGGCTCGGCCCCGGCCCGGTCGGTTACGTGGCCGGCGGCGCCGGTGACGGCAGCACCGCCCGCGCCAACCGCGCGGCACTGCGGCGGCGCCGGATCGTGCCGCGGCTGCTGCGCGACGTCCACGAGCGGGACCTGTCCGTGGAGGTGCTGGGCCGGAGCCTGCCCGCCCCGCTGGCGCTGGCGCCGGTCGGGGTGCTGTCGATCATGCACCCGGAGGCCGAGCCGGCCGCCGCCCGCGCGGCCGCCGCGCAGGGCGTGCCGTTCACCCTCTCCTCGGCGTCCAGCACGCCCATGGAGCAGGTCGCCGAGGCGATGGGCGACGCGGAGCGCTGGTTCCAGCTCTACTGGCCGAAGGACCGCGAGGTGGCCCGCAGCTTCCTGCGGCGGGCGAAGGCGGCCGGGTACTCGGCGCTCTTCGTCACCCTGGACACCCCGCTGCTGGCCTGGCGCCCGCGCGACCTCGACCAGGCGTACCTGCCGTTCCTGCACGGGGTGGGGACCGCCAACTACTTCTCCGACCCGGCGTTCCTGGCCGGCCTCGCCAAGCCGGTGCACGAGGACCCGAACGCGGCGGTGTCGCACTTCGTCGGCATGTTCTCCGACCCCGCCAAGACCTGGCCGGACCTGGCCTTCCTGCGCGAGCACTGGGACGGCCCGATCGTGCTCAAGGGCGTTCTGCACCCCGACGACGCCCGGCTCGCCGCCGATGCCGGGATGGACGGTGTGGTGGTCTCCAACCACGGCGGGCGGCAGGTGGCCGGCTCGGTCGCGGCGGCCGACGCGCTGCCCCGGGTGGCGGACGCGGTCGGCGACCGGCTCGACGTCCTCTTCGACAGCGGGGTCCGCACCGGTGACGACGTCTTCAAGGCGCTCGCCCTCGGCGCCCGCGCCGTGCTCCTCGGCCGGCCCTACGTCTACGGCCTCGGTCTGGACGGCCGGGCGGGCGTCGAGCACGTGATCCGGTGCCTGCTCGCCGAACTGGACCTCACCCTCGCCCTGTCCGGACACGCCGGCCCGGCCACGCCCGGCCGCGCCGACCTCGTCGAGGAGACCTCGTGATCGCCCCGCGCAACGTGCTCGTCGTCATCCCGCCGCACGTCGGCGGGCGGGCCTCCGGTGCCGGTCTCGCCGCGCTGCTCCCGGACGGCGCCCGGGTCACCGTGGTCGAGGCGGCGGACGAGGACCCGGCCGCGCTGCGCGCCGCGCACGTCGTCGTCACCGCCCTGGCCCCGGTGACCGCCGCCCATCTCGCCGCCGCGCCGGGACTGCGGCTCGTGCAGTGCGCGAGCCACGGCTTCGACTACGTGGACTCGGCCGCCGCCCGGGACCGGGGGGTGCCGGTGTGCACGATCGGGTCCAGCGGCGCCGAGGCGCACAACGTGGCCGAGCAGACCTTCGCCCTCATGCTCGCCCTCGCCAAGCAGTTGGTCCCCGCCCACACCGCGCTCACCCGGGCCGACTGGGCACTCCCCCGCCTCCAGCGCTCGCTGACCGAACTGTCCGGCAAGACGCTCGGCATCGTCGGTCTCGGCCACATCGGACAGCAGGTCGCCCGCCGCGCCGCCGCGTTCGACATGACCGTCCTCTACACCGCCCGCCGACGGGTGTCCGAGGAGACGGAGGGCCGCCTCGGCGGCGCCCGCCGGCTCCCCCTGGACGACCTGCTGCGCGCCTCGGACTACGTCACGCTGCACGTGCCGCTCACCGGGGAGACCCGGCATCTCCTGGACGCGCGGCGGCTGGCGCTGCTCAAACCGACCGCGTTCGTCGTCAACACGGCGCGGGGTGCCCTGATCGACCAGGACGCCCTCGCCGACGCGCTGGAGAAGGGGACCCTGGCCGGGGCGGGCATCGACGTCTTCGACCCCGAACCGCCCACCCCGGCACTGCGTCTGCTGCGCGCGCCGAACGTGGTCCTCTCCCCGCACACCGCCGGGGTCACCCGCGAGACGCTGGTCCGGATCGCGCTGGCCGCGGTCCGTAACGTGAGCGCCTTCCTCGGCGGCGAACCGCCCGAGGACGTGGTCAACGCCCCCGGTTAGGGCCGGTCGAGGAGATCGACGGCGCGGGCGCCGGGAGCGCCCGTCCCGGCGATCGACAGGGAGCCCATGGACTCCGGCCGGGTGGGCCCCTGGTCGGTGCGCCAGCGCTGCCCGGCGGAGCCGTCCCGCACCTTGACCACGACCTCGGACCCGGCGGCGGGAGCGGTGGCGGCGAGGGCGAGCTGCGGGTCCCGGCGGGGCACCAGTTCGTCCTGCCCGGTCAGGGCGTAGCGGACGTCGGCGCCCCGCGGGGCGCCCTCGTCGGCGCAGGTGCCGAGCACCACGACACCGGCGTCCGCCCGCGAGTCCAGGCAGAGCCCCGGGTCGGCGACGGACCGCAGCAGTCCGTCGTCCTCGTACGTCCACTGCTGGGTGAGGCCCGCGGCGCACGCGGCCAGCTTCGCGCCGGTCCCGGCCCTGGGCTCGCCGCGGACGTCGAGGCACAGGCCGGTGGCCAGGTGGCGCAGCCGTGTCGCGGCCGGTGCGGCGGGCGGTCCCGCGGCTCCGGTGGGTGCCGGGGCGGCGGTCCGCGTGGTGGTGGCGCGGTCGGCGGCGCCGGTGGAGGCGGTGGGGCCGGCGCCGCCGCCGTCGTAGGACCACACGCTCACCACCAGCACGGTCACCAGGACGCCCGCCGAGGCGGCGCCGACGCTCCTGAGCATCGACCGGACCGAACGGGCCCCGCCCGGCCGGCGGCCCGCCCGTACCGGCAGCCGGGCCAGCAGGCCGGGACGCCCCCGGTGCCGGGCGGCGTCCCCCGCGCGAGTGCCGGGCGCGGCGCGGCCCGGCCGGGAGTCGAGGTAGCGGCGGGCGCCCCAGCCCAGCACCGCCTCGGCGATCAGGGTTCCCAGACCCCCGTCGAAGTGGGCGAGCTGGTCGGCGGCGTTGCGGCAGTGGCGGCAGTCCGCGAGGTGTTCCTCGACGTCCGGGAGGAGGGTGCCGCCCCGGCGGATGGGCACGTCGAAGAGCCGGTTGTAGTAACGGCAGTCCTGGCCCGGCGCGAGGTACTGGTGGACCTGGAGGCAGCCCTCGCGGAACTTCTCCCGCGCCTGGGCGAGGGTCGCCTCGGCCGTCTCCACGTCCATGCCCAGCAGGCCGGCGGGGACGGCGACCGGCTCGGCCTCGACCTCGGTGTGCCACAGCAGGCAGCGGGTGGTACCGGGCAGGGCGGAGAAGGCCCGCGCCGCCAGCGTCCGGTTGTCCGGTGTCAGGGACTTCGCCGCGCGCATGCCGCGGCCGCCCGCGGGTTTGAGCAACTGCGGCAGAACCCCGGATATCTCCTCGTCGCCGGACCACTGGCGGACGGTGTCGCGGACGGCCACCAGGAGCCAGGGCCGCAGGGCCGCGGCGGGTTCGCCCTGCGCGAGCCGGTTGAGGGCCTTGCGGAAGGCGGCGGCGGTGACCATGGCGGCGGTCTCCGCGGAGGTGGCGAGGCAGATCGCGGCGTAGTCGTGGGCGGGCCGCCAGTGGCGGGCGGTGAGCAGCGCGACGGCCCGGCCGGCCTCGCTCTCGGGTCCGTCCCGCAGTCGGGCGGCGAGCAGTTCGTCGGAGTCCCCTGGATCGCCGCCGGGCGGCGGGTGCAGCGGACGAGGGGGGTGGGGGGTGGGCACTGAGACGGTTCCTTTCCCACGCGCGGGTGGCTCGGATGTTCCGGACGCCCGGAGAGCGGCCGCTCGGACGCGGCCTCGGGGCGCGGCACGGGGAGTGCGCGTCCGTCCATGGCCGATCCGGCGCAGGGCGGACAGAACCCGTCGTTGTGGTGGGTGCGTGCGACACCCGGTGATGACCCCCCGCACGGAGGGCTCACTCTGGCACGAACCGTGATGGTCAACAAGGCGATCGAACCAACATCCGACCACGGAGGGAAAGTCGGCCCCGGGGGCCGGATTCCGGGGCCGGGGCGCCCCCGCGCGGCCGGTGTCCGGGTCGGCCGACGGCAGCGGCCTGAGCACGGCGAGGGTGTGCGGCGGTGCGGCGGCGCGCCAGGCCGGGTCGGGTCGGGGTCGGCACCCGGGCGGGGCGGGTCGACGCGGTGCCGGGCGACGGCGGCGGCCAGCGCGGAGAAGTCGTTGACCGCGGGCTGGTCGGGGAGGACCTCTTCATGGCGCTGGAGCAGCCGGGGGACGTCGATGTGGCGGACCGCTGTCATGCCTCAGGCGGCCCGCCCCTCGCCCCGAGTGGGCGGTTCGCGCGGTCTGCCGCCTCCCCGGTACCGGTACCGGGGAGGCGGGGGCGGAGGTCAGCCCTGGTCCGCCACGTAGGCGGCCATGCGGACGAGGGCCGCGTTCCAGTTGATGGTGGTCTCGTTGGTCGACCAGGACTGGATGTCGTCCAGGTAGCAGAACTGGCCGACGCAGCCCCGCAGCTTCGACTGGGCGAGGGGGTCCTGGATGCTGGAGTTCGGACCGCCGGAGAGGGTGCCGGCCGGCGGGGCGGGAAGCGCCGGGTCGAGCTGGGCGGCGTACCAGCGGCTGTGCTGGCGGTGCGCGTTGACCTCCCCGTAGCCGGTGACGTAGGAGATGTTCAGCGCGTTGCGGCCGAGGATGTAGTCCATGCTCTGCACGGCCCCGTCGCGGTACTCCGGGGCGCCGGTGAGGTCGTGGGCGGTGGCGAGCACCACCGCGTTGTTGAGGACCTGGTGGCTGGAGCCCCAGTCGTAGACGTTGCCCTCGGGGGCGTACGGCATGCCGTACGGGTGGGCGTCGAGGGTGGCCAGGTAGCGGTCGGCGCCCTCGACGACGGAGCGGCGTACGGCGTCCCGGCCGGGGAGCCGGTTCGGCACGGTCGCGAGGTCCAGGCGGGCCGCCGCGGCGGTGCGGGCCCAGTCGAAGCCGACCGGTCCGAAGATGTCGGCGGTGTGCACCGGCGAGCCCAGCACGTACGCGCGGAACTCCCGCTCACCGGTGGTGAGGTACAGCTCGGCGGCCGCCCAGTAGAACTCGTCCTCCACCGTCCGGTCCGGATACGCGCCGCCCCCGGTGCCGTCGCTCTCGGCGGCCAGGATGTCGGGGTGGGCGAGGGCGGCGGCCCACGCCGTGCGCGCGGCCCGGAGCGCCCGGTCGGCGAAGGCGCGGTCGTGGGGCCGGTAGAGGCGGGCCGCCTGGGCCGCGGCGGCGGCGAGGTTCAGGGTGGCCGCGGTGGTCGGCGGGTGCAGTTCGCGTTTCTGGGGGTCGTCGCTCGGGAGCAGCGGCAGCCCGGTCCACTGCTCGTCGTGGACCTTGTGGTGGGCCATTCCGGCCAGCGGCCGGCCCTCGGGCACCTGCATCTTCAGCAGGAAGTCCAGCTCCCAGCGGACCTCGTCGAGGAGGTCGGGCACCTTGTTGCCGCTCTCCGGTATCGCGAGCGTGCCGTCGCGGTAGGCGGCGGGCGTGCCCGTCCGGGCGTGCAGCGCGCGCTCGTAGGTGCTCAGCAGCTCCCAGACCGAGATGCCGCCGTTGACGACGTACTTGCCGTGGTCGCCGGCGTCGTACCAGCCGCCGGAGACGTCCGACCGGTGGTCGCAGACGCCGGGCTGGCACGGTACGTCGGTGTCGCCCTGGTTGGGTGCGACGCCGATGTGCCCGGCCGGGCGGGCGTAGCCGGGACGCAGGTCGCCGCGGATCTCCTGGCCGCTGCGCTGGGTGTAGTAGTACTTCGCGGCGTCGGTGCGCAGTCGTTCGTAGGCGCCCGTGCCGATGTCGAAGGGGCGGCTGGTCTCGCCGTCGGCGGTCAGGGTGAGCCCCTCGCCGCGCCCCCGGTACCGGCCGAAGTCGATCGAGTGGACGTTCTGGCCCGAGGAGGCGTCCGTGCCGCGCGGCACGCTCCGGCCGCGCGCGACCACCGTGCCGGCCGCGTCCTTCAACTGCCAGGGCAGGGCGCCGGCGGCGTCGGTGACGAGGGTGGCGTTCTTCGGCCCGGACGGCAGGTAGGCGACCTGGTTGACGCGGACCCGGGGCCCGGTGTCGGGCTCGTACGGCTCCGGCGCCACCCCGCCCAGCAGGGAGACGTCGTCCACGCAGAACCGCCAGGGTTCGGCGCTGCCGCCGACCTGGAAGGCGACCTGGCCCTGGGCGGTGCCGACGGGCGCGGTGAAGGTGTACGCGTAGGTGTCGCCGGACGCGCTGAGCTGCGGACTGGCCTCGTAGTAGGCGTCGTACGGCGCGACCGAGAGCCCGACCACGGCCCGGACGACGTGGCCGGCGGGGGCCGCGTCGGCGCTGAAGGAGATCCGGTAGGTCTCCCCCGCGACGAGGGCGATGTCGTTCTGTCCGACGGTCGCGTCCCACCGCTCGGTGGTCCCGCCGGGCACGTCGGCACAGAGCCGGCCGTCGTCGGCGCCCGCGGTGACGTTGCTCGTCGTCCACCAGGACGCGGTGCCGTCGTCGAAGGTGCCGTTCCTGACCTGTTCCGTCTCCTCGGCGCCCGCCGGTCCGGCGGGCAGCGCGGTGAGCGCGGCCGCCAGCAGGGCGGTCAGGGAGACGAGAGCGGTTCTGCGTCTTTTCACGCCTGGGCTCCTCGGGGTGAGGGGCGGGCGACGCTCCCGTTCCATGGGAGCGCTCCCATATGCGGACCCGGGCCATGTTTGTTGCAGCCATGACACCCCGTCAACGGTCCGGACGGGATTGGTTTCCGTCCGGCCGGTCCGGACCGTCCGGACCGCCCGGACCGCCGGGAGCGGGCGGGGTTCAGGCCGCCGGTGCCTCCAGCCGGCTGACGCGTATCGCTCCCCGCGCCTCGCCCGGGTGGCGGCTGGTCAGGGTGAGGCGGACGCGGGAGCCGGTGAGGGGGGTGAAGGTGACGACCGTCGGCTCGTCGGAGGCGGTCGCCCACTCGGTGCGGGCGTCCGCGGCCGGTCGCCAGGCGCGGCCGTTCCAGACCTCGACCGTGAGGGCGGCGGGGAGGGTGTGGTCGGCGTCCGCGGTGAAGGAGACCTCCAGCCGGTCGTAGCGGCGGGTGCGGCCGTGGTCGACCGAGACCCAGTCCTCGGCGCGGGCGCCGTCGAAGGCGGGCAGCAGGGCGGTGGCGGCCTTGCGGAAGCCGTTGGACCAGCCGGTGGCGGGGTCGCCGTCGAGCATGGCGGCGGGGAGCGTGTCGGGGCGGCCCGAGTAACCGGCGTCCGCGCGGGGGTGACCGACGGGCGCCGGGGGGTCCGGGCGGAACCGCGGGGCGGGGGTGGTGGCGCGGGAGGCGGCGCGCTCGGCGCGTACCGTCGCCGTGTCGGGGCGCAGGCCCTCGGCGCGGGCGGTCACGCGCAGGGCGGTGGCCCGGGTGCCGGAGCGGACGATCGCGAGGGCCTTGCCGTGGAAGACGGTGCGGGTGCTCGCCTGGTAGCGCTCGGCGCTCTCCTGGCGGCCGTTGTCGAGCCCGGCGAGGGAGCCGCCGCTCACGTCGAAGGTGATCAGGTGCTCGGCGCCGGGCACCACCGTGCCGTGCCGGTCGACCACGTCGGCGGTGACGAAGACCAGGGAACGGCCGTCGGCCGCCACCGTCTCCCGGTCGGGCGTCAGCCGGAGCGCGTGCGGTGTCCCGGCGGTGCGGACCACGTCGGTGGCGACCGGCCGCCCGCCGCGCCGGGCGACCGCCTTCAGCTCGCCCGGCTCGAACGGCACCCGCCAGCTCAGGTGGAGCTTGCCCGCGCTGCCGTTGGGGCTGGTGTAACTGCCGGGGTGGGGGCCGCCGGTGAAGGTCTTGTCGTCGCCGGTGGCCTCGGTGGTCTCCAGGTAGGGGCGGCCGTCCAGGGTCTCCTTGGTGTCGAAGCGGCGGGTGCCGAGCGACCGGCCGTTGAGGAACAGCTCCACGGTGTCGACGTTGGCGTAGGCCCAGACCTCGACCGTGTCGCCCGCCTCGTGATTCCAGGTCGTCGGCAGCAGGTGGACCATCGGATCGTCCGTCCACTGGCTGCGGAAGAGGTGGTACATGTCCTTGGGGAAGCCGGCGGTGTCCACCGCGCCGAAGAAGGACGCCTTCACCGGGAAAACGTCGTACGGCGTGGGCTCGCCGAGGTAGTCGATGCCCGACCAGAGGAACTGCCCGGCGAACCACCGGCGGTCGCGGTCCTTCTTGTGGCCGTACTCGCCGCTCATCGTCCAGGAGGCGAGGTTGTTGTCGTACGACGAGGTGGCCCGTCTGCCCGGGGTGTGGTTCTCGCCGGTGTTGAGGTGCTCGGGCTCCTGGTAGGTGCCGCGCGAGGAGGTCTCCGAGGACGACTCGGACTCGAACAGGAAGAGGTGGGGGTAGGCGGCGTGCAGCGCGTCGACCGACTTCGCCGTGTTGTAGTTCAGCCCCAGTCCGTCCAGCTTGGCGAGCATCAGGTCGGCGGCGGAACCCCTCGCCGGCAGGGAGCGGTACTTGTCGGAGCCGATGACCAGCGGCCGGGTGTCGTCCGCGGCCCTGATCGCGGCGATGACCCGGTCGGCCATGGCGAGGCCCGCGGTGGAGGTGGAGTCGGGGATCTCGTTGCCGATGGACCACATCACCACGGCGGGCGAGTTGCGGGCCGCGCGCACCATCTCGGTGGCGTCCCGCTCGCACCACTCGTCGAAGAACCGGCCGTAGTCCCAGCGGTTCTTGCCGGTCCGCCAGCAGTCGAACGCCTCGACCAGCAGAATGATCCCGAGTTCCGCGCAGACCTCGGTCACCGTCCGGTCGGGCGGGTTGTGCGCGGTGCGCAGGGCGTTGACACCCATCGACTTCATGATCTCCAGTTGGCGGCGGACCGCGTCGGCGCTGACGGCGGCACCGAGCGCGCCGAGGTCGTGGTGGAGGTCGACGCCCCTGATCTTGGCGTGGGCGCCGTTGAGGTGGAAGCCCTCGTCCGGGTCGACGCGGAAGGTGCGGATGCCGAAGACGGTGTCGTAGGTGTCCACCGTCCGGCCGCCGACCCGCACCTCGGTGCGGAGCGTGTAGCGGTGCGGGTCGGCGAAGTCCCACCGCCGGGGCCGCGGCACCGTCAGTTCGTGGGGCTCGGTCCGCTCGCCCGGGGCGAGGGCCACCGCGGACGAGGCGCGGGCCACCGTCCGCCCCTCGGCGTCCTCGATCCGCGACCGGATCTCGGCCTGCCGCGCCGCGCCCGACTCGTTCACCAGCGTCGTCGCCACCCGCACCAGGGCCCGCCCGGCGGTGACCTCCGGCGTCGTGACGCGGGTGCCCCAGCGCCCGACGTGCACGGGCTCGGTGGCGACCAGGCGGGCCTCACGGTAGATGCCGCTGCCCGAGTACCAGCGGCTGCTGGGCAGCCTGTTGCGGACGCGGACCGCGAGGACGTTCCCGGTGCTGCCGTCGGTGTGCACCAGGCCGGTCAGGTCGAGGGCGAACCCGGTGTAGCCGTAGGGGTGACGGCCCACCTCCGTGCCGTTGCAGTAGACGTGGGCGTCCATGTAGACGCCGTCGAACTCCACCGAGATCCGCTTGCCCGCGAGGGCCGGCGGCAGGGTGAAGACCAGCCGGTACCAGCCGAGGCCGCCCGGGAGGAAGCCGGTGCCGCTGGTGGTGCCCGCTTCCGTGGTGGGCGCCTGCTCGATGCTCCAGTCGTGCGGCACGGCCACCTCGCGCCAGCCGGAGTCGTCGTGGCCGGGGTCGGCGGCCTCCGCACCGGGGTCGTCGGCGCCGACCGGGTCGGCCAGGGTGAAGCGCCAGCCGTCGCGCAGCGGCACGGCACGGCGGCCCGGGACGTCCCCCGCCGCGTCCGCCGCCCACGCCGCCGGGGTGCCCAGCAGCACCCCGGCGGCCGGCGCGGCCGCGGCGGCGGCCAGGACCGATCTGCGTGTCACCGTCATGACTCTCCCTCATCAAAGATCAGAAGTACTCACAACTCATCGTGAACAAACAGATTCTGTCGTCCTGGGACAGGCGACCGTCAAGGGTGCGGGGCGCACTTCCGCCGCCCGTCACGCGCCTGTCACGCCCGGCCCGAGCGCCATGCGCCCGTCCGGTGCCGCACACCCGGGGTTCGGGTCCGCCCGGCCCCCTCGACGCACTAGGATGTGCCCCCAAGTGACACACCGTTCACTGTGAGTGTGCGCGATGGAGTGGCGACAATGAGTCCGGTCAACCCGTTCGACGATGCCGCCACGGCCCGGGTCGTCATCGACGACACCGGCACGGTCCGGGAATGGAACGAGGGGGCGCGCCGGCTGCTGGGTCACCGCGCGGCCGGCATCGTGGGCCGCCCGGCCGCCCTGCTGCTGGCCGACGGCGGCGACGGGCTGGGTCCCGCGCCCGGCGAGGGACGCTGGAGCGGCACCCTGGCGCTGCGGCACCTCGACGGCGGCACCGTGTCCGTGTGGGTGCTGGCCCACCGCCGGCCGCCGCGGGACGGGGCCGCGGCCACCTGGCTGGCGGTCACGCCGCTGGAGACCGGCGTCCCGGCGTACCAGGACGACCCCCTCGTCACGGCCGCGCTGACCCAGTCCCCCTGCGCCATGATGATCTTCGACGACCAACTGCGCCTGCACGGGGTCAACGACGCCATGGCCCGGCTGATGGAGCTGCCGCCTCCCCGGATCCGGGGGCTGCGGCCCAGCGACCTCGACGCCCAGCCGCAGAACGCGGAACTGGAGGAGTACCTGCGCCGCGTCCTGGTCACCGGCCGCCAGTACGACATGCACGCGCACCTCAGGGCCGCCGGGGAGTCCAGCGCCCACGCCTGGCTGGCCCGTATCGCGCCGCTCACCGCGCCCGACGGCCGGGTCATCGGCGTCTGCGTGAGCGCCCACGACTTCACCGAGCAGCACCTCGCCCGCGAACGGCTCCTGCTCGTCAACGAGGCCAGCGTGCGCATCGGCACCACCCTCGACGTCACCCGGACCGCGCAGGAACTGGCCCAGGTCTGCGTCCCGGTGCTCGCCGACTTCGTCAGCGTCGATCTCCTCGACCCCCGCGAGCACGGCGAGCCCCCCGGCCCGCCCGTGCCCCCGGCCCCGCCGGTGACGCTGCGGCGGGCCGCCCACCAGTCGGTCACCCCCGGCTGCCCGGAGGCGGTGGCCGAACCGGGACGGCTGGACGACTACCCGGCCGGCTCCCCGCAGGCCGAGTCGCTGGCCACCGGCCGGGCGATCGTGGCCGCCGTGCCCTCCGGGGACACCGAGCGGTGGCGGACCTGGGACGAGGTCCGCTTCCGGCGGGTGGCGGAGCACGGCATCCACTCCACGATGTCCGTCCCGCTCCAGGCCCGCGGCACCACCCTCGGCGTCGCGGTCTTCACCCGCTACCGGCGGCCGGAGCCGTTCACCCACGACGACGTGCTGCTGGCCGAGGAGGTCACCGCGCGCGCCGCCGTCTGCATCGACAACGCCCGCCGCTACTCCCGCGAGCGGGAGACCACCCTGACCCTCCAGCGCAGCCTGCTCCCCCGCCACCTGCCGCCCACCGCCGCGGTGGAGGCCGCCTCCCGCTATCTGCCGGCGGCCCGCGCCGGGGTGGGCGGCGACTGGTTCGACGTCATCCCGCTCTCCGGGATGCGGGTCGCGATGGTCGTCGGGGACGTCGTCGGCCACGGCATCCAGGCGTCGGCCACGATGGGCCGGCTCCGGACCGCCGTACGCACCCTCGCCGACATCGACCTGGCCCCCGACGAACTGCTGACCCACCTGGACGATCTGGTCCTCAGACTGTCGGACGAGTCCGGCGGCGACGGCACCGGCGAGGTCGGCGCCACCTGTCTGTACGCGGTGTACGACCCGGTCTCCCGGCGCTGCACGCTGGCCCGGGCCGGTCATCCGCCGCCCGTGCTGGTCCCGCCGGACGGGGCGCCCCGGCCGGTCGAGCTGCCCTCGGGCCCGCCGCTCGGCCTGGGCGGGCTGCCCTTCGAGTCGGCCGAGTTCGAGCTGTGCGAGGGCTCGCTGCTGGCGTTCTACACCGACGGGCTGGTCGAACGCCGGGAACGGGACACCGAGACCGGCGGCGAGGTGCTGTGCGAGGTCCTCAAGGACCCGTCCCCCGACCTGGACGAGACCTGCGACCGGGTGCTGCGCGCCCTGCTCCCGGCGGGCGGCGCCCCCGACGACGTGGCACTGCTGCTCGCCCGCACCCGCGGCCTGTCCGCCTCCCGGGTCGCGACCTGGGACATCCCCGCCGACCCCGCGCTGGTCGCGCCGGTCCGCAAGCAAGTGCTCGAACAGCTCGCCGCGTGGACCCTGTGGGAGGCGTCCTTCACGGTCGAACTGGTCGTGAGCGAACTGGTCACCAACGCCATCCGGTACGGCGCCCCGCCGATCCGGCTGCGGCTGATCCACGACGCGACCACGCTGATCTGCGAGGTCTCCGACACCAACCACACCGCGCCGCACCTGCGCCGCGCCAAGACCTGGGACGAGGGCGGGCGCGGACTGCTGCTGGTCGCCCAGCTCACCCAGCGCTGGGGCAGCCGGCACACCACCGAGGGCAAGACGATCTGGGCCGAACTGGCCCTGCTGGACGAGAAGTGAACCCCGCCCCGGCGACCGCGGCGGCGGGCAGTGCCGGTGACGGCGGTGAGTGCCGGTTTCCGCGGCCGTGCGGCGGGACACTCGCGGGAGCAGAGCGTGCACGGGCGCGCGCGGGGTCCCGCGCGACGAACCTCCGGAAGGTGAGGCAGCGATGGCGAACACGCACCCGCCCGCGACGGCGGACACGCACCGGCCCGGGCGCCGGGCCGCCCTGCTCGCGGGCGCGGTCCTGGCGCTCGGCGCCCTGACCGCCTGCGGCGGGGACGGCGGCGGCGGTACGGCGTCCGCCTCCGCGGCGCCGGCGACCGCTCCCCCGGCCGCGTCCCCCACGTCCTCGCCGCCGCCGACGACGGGCCGGGACGGCACCGGCGGCACCGACAGCCCCGGTGCGAGCGCGTCCGCGACCGGTGGCGTACCGAGCGACACGGCCGGTTCCGCCTCGGCGTCCGCGCGCACCGACGGCCGCTGCCGCACCGGCGAGCTGCGGGCGGCCGTGGGCCGCGTCGACGCGGGGGCCGGCCAGCGCAACTTCCCCGTCGTCCTGACCAACGCCTCGCGGCGCACCTGCACGCTGTACGGCTATCCGGGCGCCGCCTTCACGGACGCCTCCGGCCGGCAGCTCGGCCCGGACCCGGAACGGGACGCCGCCTCGCCCGAGACCGTCACGCTGGCGCCGGGCCGAAGCGCCTGGGCGGCGCTGTCGTTCACCAGCCCGGAGATCAGCGGGGCGGATACCGCCACCCCGGCCTTCCTGCTCGTCACCCCGCCGGACGAGCGGGAGCCTCTGCGGGTGGCGTGGCAGGCGGGTGCGGTGCCGGTGGGCGGCACCGAGTCGGAGGTCTCGCTCACCGTCCTGTCCCCCGGCACCGGCCCCTGACGGCCCACCGCCCGCCCCGAAGGTCAGTGGCCGGAGACCGGGTGCGGCGCGTAGGGCCGCTGGAGTTCCTCGGTCTCCTTGTCGCTCAGCTCCAGAGCGACCGCCGCGACCGCGTCGTCGAGGTGCCCGGCCCGGCTCGCGCCGACGATGGGGGCGGTCACCGTGTCCTGGCGCAGCAGCCAGGCCAGCGCCACCTGGGCGCGCGGGACGCCGCGCTCCTCGGCGATACGGGTGACGGCCTCGACCACCGCGCGGTCGCCGTCCTGGTAGAGGGTGCCGCCGAAGGCGTCGTGGGAGCTGCGTTCGGTGGTGGTGTCCCAGTCGCGGGTGAGCCGGCCGCGGGCGAGCGGGCTCCAGGGCAGCACGCCGACGCCCTGGTCCGCGCAGAGCGGCAGCATCTCGCGCTCCTCCTCGCGGTAGAGGAGGTTGTAGTGGTTCTGCATGGACACGAACTTGGTCCAGCCGTGCCGCTCCGCGGTGTACTGGGCCTTGGAGAACTGCCAGGCGTACATCGAACTGGCGCCCAGGTAGCGGACCTTGCCCGCCCTGACCAGGTCGTGCAGGGCCTCCATCGTCTCCTCGACCGGCGTGTACGGGTCCCAGCGGTGGATCTGGTAGAGGTCCACGTAGTCGGTGCCCAGGCGCCGCAGGCTGTGGTCGATACCGGTCATGATCGCCTTGCGGGACAGGCCGCCGCCGTTGGGGCCGGGCCGCATCCGGCCGTGCACCTTGGTGGCGAGGACGATCTCGTCCCGGCGCCCGAAATCGGCCAGCGCCCGGCCGACGATCTCCTCGCTGGTGCCGTCGGAGTAGACGTCGGCGGTGTCGAAGAAGTTGACGCCGGCCTCCAGCGCCCGCTGGATCAGCGGGCGCGAGGCGTCCTCGTCGAGGGTCCACTCGTGGGTGCCGCGGTCCGGGACGCCGTACGTCATGCAGCCCAGACAGATCCGTGACACGTCCAGGCCCGTCGATCCGAGCTTCACGTACTGCATCGATGCTGCTCCTGTCTTCAGGGCGGACAACTCGTGGGGAGCGTACGTGGTGGGGAGAGCCGGGGGACGGACCGGGGCCGGGGCGCGGCGTTGCTGCCCCCAGGTGACCGTCCGGCGTGGGAGCGGTCCGCGCGCCTGGCGGCTGCCGCATCCTCGGGCGCAGGCGACCGGTGTCCGGCCGGTCCACTGGCTCAAGCGGAGGAACGTGTGCGGATCCGTCCGAGAGGTGTCCCGGTCCTGGCCGGGGCGGCCCTGCTCTGCCTGGCTCTCGCCCCGCTCGCCGAGGGGCGGCCGGGGCCCGCGCCGGAACCGGCCGCCGAGGCGTCGTCGACGCTCTGCGCCCCGGCCGGCACCCTGCGCGGCGAGCGCGGGCAGCGGGTGTCGGTCAGCCTGTGCGCGGGCGGCGGCCCGCGCGGCCTGTCCGTGTCGGCGCCCGCGACCTGCCGGGTGTCCGGGAGCAGCACCCGGTACGCCTGTCTGACCTCCGGGTCCTGGACCGCGCGGCGCGACGGCGCGACGGTCGCCTCCGGCGCGCTGCCGGGCGCGGACGCCGCCTACCCCGGGCCGGGGACGTACGAGATCTCGGCCCGGGTGCGGGCCCGGTCCGCACCGGGCGGGGTGGAACTGAGCGGCACCGCGCGGGCGACGCTCACCCTGACCACACCCGCGGCCACACCCACCCACCGCGTGGAGGTCGACCGGCGCACGCTGCGGCCCGGCGCCACCACCACCCTCACCTACACCGTCCACCGGGACAGCGACGCGGGTGACGGCAGCGCCCGGTTCGGGCTGATCGGCGAGGAGCGCTCCGGGGTGGAACTGGCCACGGACGACACCCGGTGCGTCAACCCGCTGATCGGCAGCCACCCCGCCACCGACCGGCTGGAACACTCCCTGGACTGCGCCCTCACCGACCTCCAGCCAGGCCACCCCGCCACCGTCCGGGTCGAGGCCACCCTGGCCTCGGCCTGCTCGACGGTGGTCTCGAAACTGGGGTACTGGATGCCGCGCGGCCAGGAGGTCTTCACCGGCGGAATGCTGGTGGGGCCGGCGGTCGGCTGCGACCAGGGCCTGTCGGCGGTCAGCCGGCCGGCTCGGTGACGGTGATGGCACTCACCGGGCAGGCTCGCGCGGCCTCCCGGGCCAGTGGGCTGCCGGCGCCGTCCTCGCGGCCGGGCAGGACCACGCCGTAGCCGTCGTCGTCCTGGGTGAACACGTCGGGGGCGGTCAGGGCGCACTGGCCCGCGCCGATGCAGACGTCCTTGTCGATGTCGATACGCATGACCGGAAGCCTCCTACCAGGCCACGGGGAGTTCCAGCATCCCCTGGACCGTGTCGCCGGGTTTGAAGGGAATCTCCTCCGCCGGGGCGGCCAGCCGCAGCCCGGGCAGCCTCGCGAAGAGGGTGTGCAGGGCGATCTCCAGTTCGGCGCGGGCCAGGTTCTGACCGAGGCACTGGTGGATGCCGAAGCCGAAGGCGACGTGGTGGCGGGCCGGGCGGCCGAAGTCGAGGGCGTCCGGCTCGGGGTAGACGGCCGTGTCCCGGTTGATGACGGAGGTGGCGAAGACCACGCCGTCACCGGCCCGGATGGTCTCGCCGTCCGTCTCGATGTCCTCGGTGGCCAGCCGCAGCAGCCCGTCGGCGATCGACAGCATCCGCAGGAGTTCCTCGACGGCCGCGGGCAGCAGCGCCGGGTCGGCGCGGAGTTCGGCCGTCCGCTCGGGGTGCCGGAGCAGGGTGAAGGTGCCCAGGGAGATCATGTTCGCGGTGGTCTCGTGTCCCGCGACCAGCAGGATCACCGCCAGGGCGATGAGTTCGGCCCGGTCCGCCGGGTCCGCCGTCCCCTCGGCGGCGGAGCGCCGGACCAGGTCGTCCAGGAGCCCGGTACCGGGGTGCTCGCGCTTGTGGTCGATCAGCTCGCCGAGGTAGGTCTCCAGCCGGTCGCGGGCCTCCCGGGTGTCGGCGCCCGTCGGGCCGCGCAGCAGCCGGCGGGACTGCTCCTCGAAGAACTCGTGGTCGGCGTAGGGGACGCCGAGCAGGGCGCAGATCACCATCGAGGGCACGGGCAGCGCGAAGGCGGTCACCAGGTCGGCCGGCCCGCCCCGGGCGATCATCGCGTCGAGGCGTTCGTCCACGATCTCCTGGATCCGCGGGCGCAGCGCGGCGGCCCGTTTGAGGGTGAACTCGGGGAGCACCCGGCGGCGCTGGGTGTGGTGCTCGGGGTCGTCGACGCCCAGCAGCGCGGCCGTGCGGCCGCGCATCGCGGCGATGCGCGCGTTGGTGACGGGGAAGCCGTCGCGGGTGCGGTCGGTCGACAGCCGCCGGTCGACCAGGAGCCGGCGGGCGGTGTCGTGTCCGGTGACCAGCCAGGCGGTGCGGCCGTCGTAGAGGGTGACCCGGGTCAGCGGGCGGCCGTCGCGCAGCGGTTCGTAGGCGGCGGGCGGGTGGTAGGGACAGGTGCGGTCCTGGGGGTAGGCGACGTATTCGGTCGTGTCCGTCATGGAAGACCTCACAGACGAGGGGTTGCGTCGTGCCGATCTTCAATTAGATGCCCGAGGCACCGAAGTGACGACGCGAAGTTCGGCCAGATCGGTGGTGCCGGGGAAACGGCCGGGGATCGCTCCCGGCCGGCCCGCCGGAGCCGGTAGGGATGGATCCGGCACCGGATGATGTTGGACGACGGTGTCAGAGCCGTACGACCGGACGATGGGACGGATGCCATGCCTCTTGAGGGCGAGTACGAACCCAGCCCTACGCAGTGGGTGCGCGAGCAGGTGGAGCTGTATGAAAGCTCCGGCGGGACGCGGGGGACGACTTTGCAGGACACCGGCATGCCGGTGATCGTGCTGACGACCCTGGGCGCGAAGAGCGGGAAGCTGCGCAAGACGCCGTTGATGCGGGTCGAGCACGAGGGCCGGTACGCGGCGGTCGCCTCGCTGGGCGGCGCGCCCGAACACCCGGTCTGGTACCACAACGTCAAGGCCGATCCCCTGGTGGAACTGCAGGACGGCCCGGTGCGGCGGGACATGACGGCCCGTGAGGTGACCGGCACCGAGAAGGCCGAGTGGTGGGAGCGGGCGGTGGCCGCGTTCCCGCCCTACGCCGAATACCAGAAGAAGACGGACCGGGAGATTCCGGTGTTCGTCCTGGAGCCGGCCGACGGTTCCTGAGCGGGGCCGGGAACGGCCGCCGCGCAAAAGACCGGGAAAATCTTCGGCGGCCGGCGCATGAAGCGCCGGCCGCCGGGCACCCAAGGGTCAGGCCCCGCCGCGTTCCCCCGTCGCGGCGGGGCTTCGCGCTGCCTCCCGCGCGTGCCGGTCGGTCACGTCCAGGAAGATCCGGTGCGCCTCCGGCACGGTGTTCGAGATGGACCGCTTGATGCGGACGGCGACCTCTTCGACCCGCTCGCTGTCCATGCCGGGCATCAGGTCCACGCTCGCGGCCACCAGCGCGGAGTTCAGACCGGTCTTCATGGTGAACAGCGCCTCGACGCTGTCGATCTCCGGCTGCGCGTCGAGCAGCGCCCGGATCCGGTTGGTCGACTCCGGGTCGGCCGCCTCCCCGATCAACTGCTCGCGGGCGTCGCTGCCCAGCTTGAAGGCGACGAAGACGAGCAGGAGACCGATCGCCAGTGAGGCGCTCGCCTCCCACACGACCTGGCCGGTGATCATGTGCAGCGCCATGCCGATCATGGCGAGGGTCACGCCGAGCACCGCCGTGCCGTCCTCGGCGACGACCGTGCGCAGCGCCGGGTCGCTCAGGCCGCCGCCCTGCTGCCGCACCTGGTGCAGGGCGCGCAGCAGCGAGCCGCCCTCGGCGAGCAGCGCGACACCCAGGACGACGAGGCCGACGACGTAGCCGGTCAGTTCCTCCTCGGCACCGCTGCGCAGCGCCTCGACGCCCTGGTAGAAGGAGAAGCAGCCGCCCATGACGAAGATGCCCACGGCCGCGAGGAGCGACCAGAAGAAGCGCTCCTTGCCGTAGCCGAAGGGGTGCTGCCGGTCGGCGGGGCGGCGGCTGCGGCGCAGGGCGGCGAGGAGGAAGACCTCGTTCAGGCTGTCGGCGACGGAGTGCGCCGCCTCCGACAGCAGGGCCGGTGACCCGGCGATCACGCCGCCGATCGCCTTGGCGACCGCGATGACGAGATTCGCCGCGAGCGCCACCAGGACGGTGACGCGGGTGCGCCGGTCCGCCTTGCTCTCCGTCCGGTGTTCCTCCTGGTCGGCCGGGGCGGGGGCGCCGGTGGTGGTGTCCGGGTGCGTGTCCGTGCCGTCGGTCTCTCGGTCCGTACGGTCGGTCGTGGAGTCCGTGATGTCGTCCCTCCCCTGGTCCGTACGGCTGGTTCCGGTGTGGGCGGTGTGATCCGTACGTTCTGGCGTGTACCGCGAGGGTGTGCCCCCCGCCTTTCGCCGACTGCCCCCGGCCGGCCCGGATCACACCCGCCTTGTGGGTGTCCCACCAGTGCCGACCGCCGAAAACGGGGAACGCGTCCCTGGGAGGGCCCGCACGACGGACAGGAGAGGACATGAGCGGCGACAAGGAGGCCGGCGGCAACACCGCGTACGGCAGGAAGGCGTTCCGGCGGTCGCCGAGTCACTTCGCGGACCGGATCACCGCCGACGGCCGGGACAACTGGCCGGTGGCGGCGGGCCGCTACCGGCTGGTGGTCAGCCGCGCCTGCCCGTGGGCGAGCCGCGCGCTCGTCTCGCGCCGGCTGCTCGGTCTGGAGGACGCCCTGTCCCTGGCCGTGGTCGACCCGATCCAGGACGACCGTAGCTGGCGGTTCACCCTCGACCCGGACGGCCGCGACCCGGTGCTCGGCATCCGCCACCTCGCCGAGGCGTACGACCGGCGGGAGACCGGCTACCCGGGCGGGGTCAGCGTGCCCGCGCTGGTGGACGTGGCGAGCGGACGGCTGGTCACCAACGACTACCAGCGGATCACCCTGGACCTGGCCACCGAGTGGACGGCCCTGCACCGGCCGGGCGCCCCGGACCTGTATCCCGAGGCACACCGGGACGAGATCGACGAGGTGATGGCCGGCGTCTACGAGGACGTCAACAACGGCGTGTACCGAACGGGTTTCGCCACCGGCCAGGCGGAGTACGAGAAGGCGTGCACAGGTGTGTTCCGGCGGCTGGAGCTGCTGACGGCCCGTCTGGAGCGGCAGCGCTATCTCGTCGGCGACACGATCACGGAGGCGGACATCCGGTTGTTCACCACTCTGGTGCGCTTCGACGCGGTCTACCACGGCCACTTCAAGTGCAACCGCTGGAAGCTGGCGGAGTCACCCGTGCTGTGGGGTTACGTGCGCGACCTCTTCCAGACGCCGGGTTTCGGCGACACGGTCGACTTCGACCACATCAAGCGCCACTACTACCAGGTGCACACCGGCATCAACCCGACCGGCATCGTGCCCCTGGGGCCCGACCTGTCCGGGTGGCTGACGCCCCATCACCGCGAGGAGCTGGGCGGCCGGCCGTTCGGCGACGGCACCCCGCCGGGTCCGGTGCCGGCCGGTGAGGAGGTCCCGGCGCGGGGCAGACCCTGACCGCGCGCCACCCGGCCACCACCCCGTTCACCCGTTTCACCCGTTCACTCACTCACCCATCGACCTGTTCACCCATCGCGATTGAGGAGACCCCCGTGGGCAAGAAGAAGAAGCAGAAGCTCCCGATGGCCTACAAGCCGGTCGGCTTCGTGCTGGGCTGGGCGGGCGGCACCCTGGCCGGGCTGGCCTTCCAGAAGACGTGGAAGGTCCTCCGGCACGAGGACGACGCGCCCGACGCCCTGGACCCGGACCGCGGCTGGGGCGAGGTCCTGCTGGCCGCCGCGGTCCAGGGCGCCATCTTCGCCGTGGTCCGCAGCGCCGTGGACCGCTCGGGCGCCAAGGCCATCGAGCGCTCCACCGGCGTCTGGCCGACCCAGGGAACGGGCGGTCGGGACTGACCCCGCCCGTCCCCGCCGCGTCGCCGGCCCCCCAGGGCGTCAGCCCTGCTTGGGGGCCGGCGACGTGTTGCGGCGCAGGGTGAAGGAGTGGCCGGACGGGTCGGAGTAGCCGCGCTCCTCGAAGGGACCGGACGGGTCCTTCGCCTCCATCGGGCGTCCCCCCAGTCCCACCACCCCGCGCTCGGTCTCGTCCAGGTCGTCGACCACGAAGTCGAGGTGGGCCTGGAGGGAGTTCTCGGGGCGGGGCCAGCTCGGCGGGGTGGCGTTGACATCGCGGCGGAACGCCATGCGGAAGCCGTCGGCGCTCCTGATCTCGATCCGGTTGGCGGACACGTCCGTCTCCTCGGCGCCCAGCAGTTCCTTGTAGAACTCCGCGAGCGCCTCGGGCTCGGCACAGTCGAGCACCACGATGCCCGCTTTCACCAGTGCCATCTTCTTCCTCCGAAGGTCCGGTGGGCGCGGGGCGGTAGTGCTCCGCCGCCCACGGTCTTGCGGATATCCCCGCCGGGCGGATTCAGGCGCGCGAGTGTACGCGGCGCGGCAGGCGGCGGCAGTAACGAAGATCACGAAGAGTCGGCCGTGTAGATCATTTGGCGTCTGGGCAGCCTCGTACCGCTTCATTTCTCGGTACAACTATCGAGTCGTGAAGCCCAGTTCGATTCGACGGGCGGTCAGCGCGACCGCCCGTCCGCGGGGCCGGGGGACTCTGCGTCACGCACGGCGAAAGGAAACCACACACATGCCGCAGGACGTCCGCTTCGACCTGCCCTTCGACAGCCCGGTCAGCGCGCACCTGGAGTCCGCCCGCGCCCGCCATCTGCGGTGGGTCGAGGAGCGCGGGCTGGTGCGCAGCCGGGCGGGGTTCGAGGAGTACGAGTCGTGGGACCTGGCGCAGGCGGCGGCCCGGACCTATCCGTACGCCTCGGCCGAGGACATGGTCGTGCTGATGAACTGGTTCTCCCTGGCCTTCCTCTTCGACGACCAGTTCGACGCCGCCCGGCCGGACCGCGCGGAGCGGATAGCGGAGGTGGCGCGGGAGCTGATCGTCACGCCGCTGCGACCGCCGGGAACCGCGCCCCGGGTGGTCTGCCCCATCACGCTGGCCTGGGCCGAGGTCTGGGAGCACCTCTCGGATGGCATGTCCCTGACTTGGCAGACGCGGTTCGCGGCCTCCTGGGGACGGTTCCTGACGGCGCACGTCGAGGAGGTCGACCTGGCGGCCTCGGGACGGGCCGGCACGCTCGGGCTCGCGGAGTACGCCGCCTTCCGGCGCCGTACGGTCGGCATCCACCACAGCATCGACGCGGGCGAGCGCAGCCGCCGGTTCGAGGTGCCGGAACGGGCGATGGCGCACCCGGTGATGGAGCGGATGCGGGATCTGGCCGCGGACACCATCGGCTTCATGAACGACATCCACTCCTTCGAGCGGGAGCGGCGCCGCGGCGACGGCCACAACCTCATCGCCGTACTGCACCGGGAGCGGGACTGCTCGTGGGAGGAGGCCGCCGCGGAGGCGTACCGGATGACGACCGCCTGCCTCGACGAGTACCTGGCGCTCCAGGCGCGGGTCCCGGCGATGTGTGCCGCGCTGGGCCTGGACGCGGCCGAGCGGGACCGGGTGCGGATGGGTGTGGAGGCCGTCCAGCACTGGATCAGGGGCAACTACGAGTGGGCACTGACCAGCGGCCGGTACGCGGCGGCGAAGGAGGGCCCGGTGGCCACCGCGGAACTCGCGGGGCGGGGCTCGGTGGACGACCTGCTGGCCGTGTGAGACGGCCCGCGTCGCCCGGCGGCACCGGCCGGGCGACGCGGCCCCTCAGACGGTGAACTCCACCGGCAGGCTGTCCAGCCGTGACTCCCAGGTGGAGGCGGTGGAGGTCAGGCTCCGGGCGGGCACGGCGAGGCGCAGGCCCGGCAGCCGGTGCAGCAGGACGTCGACGGCCGTCTCGATGATGGCCTGGCCGAGGTTCTGCGCGGGACACTCGTGCGGGCCCGCGCTGAAGGCCAGATGGGACTGGTTGCCCTGGACGGAGACCTCGGTGTCGGGGCGGACCTCCGGGTCGTGGTTGCCGGCCGCGAGGCCGAGGACGAGCAGGTCGCCCTCCTTGACGGGGCAGCCGCCCAGCTCCTGGTCGGCGGTGGCGAACCGGCCCGGCAGCACGGCCAGCGGCGGGGTGTTCCACATGACCTCCTCCACCACGGCGGAGAGGTTCACCTGACCGCCCACCAGGCCGGTGAGCCAGGCGTCGTCGGTGAGGATCATCTGCAGCGCGCGGGCGAGCAGGTTGCTGGTCATGGTGTAGCCGGTGATCAGCACCAGGCGCAGGTGGTTGACGATCTCGTCGTCGTCGAGGCCCGCGGGGTGCTCGATGAGGCCGGTGGTGAAGTCGGAGCCCGGTTCCTTGCGCTTGCGGGCGGTGAGTTCGCCGAGGATGCCCATGATGCGCTCGTTGTGCTCCAGGGCGTCCGCGCCGCCCTTGAGCACCAGGTTGCTGGACTCGGCGAGGCTCAGTCCCTCCGCCTCGGCGAGACCGAAGACGCGGGTGAGCACGAGCATCGGCAGGTACTCGGCGAAGTCGGCGACCAGGTCGGCGCGGCCGGCGTCGGCGAACGCGTCGATCTGCCGGTGGGCGAAGTGCGTGGCGTGGCGGCGGATGCCCCGCCCGGCCACGGCGTACAGGTTGTCGGTGACGGCGCCGCGCAGCCGGCGGTGCGGCTCGCCGTCCTGGGAGACGCAGTCGGGGCGCCAACCCAGCATCTGGATCAGCGGCGAGGTGGGCTCCACCCGGCCGTCCGCGAAGTCCCGCCAGATCCGCGAGTCGCGGCTGAACTGCAGGGGGTGGTCCAGCACCCGCCGGTTCTCGCGGTAGCCGAGGACCAGCCAGGCCGGGACGTCGCCCTCCAGCAGCACCGGGGCGACCGCGCCGTGCTCCTGGCGCAGCCGCGCGTAGATGCGGTGCGGGTCCCGGGCCGCCTCCTGCCCGTAGAGCCGGGTGGCGTCCGCGCCGTGGGCGACGGGGCAGCGGCCGGTGGTGGGCTCGGTGTCGTTCATCGGGGCTCCAGGGCGACGGCCGAGCGTTCCCGCAGGTGACGTATGAGGGTGACGAGCACGTCACGGCTGGAGGCGCGGTCGCGGGCGTCGAAGGTGACGACCGGGGTGCGCTCGGGGATGTCCAGGGCGTCGCGGATCTCCTCGGCGGGGAAGTTCTGCGAGTCGGGGAAGACGTTGAGCGCGATGACGAACGGGACCTGCTGCCGCTCCATCTCCTCGATGGCCCGGAAGCTGGAGGCCAGGCGCCGGGTGTCCACCAGGACGATCGCGCCGAGGGCGCCCTTGAACAGGCCGTTCCACAGGAACCAGAACCGCTCCTGGCCGGGCGTGCCGAACAGGTACAGCATCAGCGTGTCGTTGAGGCTGATCTTGCCGAAGTCCAGGCTGACGGTGGTCTGCGTCTTGTCGGCGACACCGATCAGGTGGTCGACGTCGGCGCTCGCCTGGGTGAGGGTCTCCTCGGTGGTGAGCGGCTTGATGTCGCTGACCGAGCGGACCATGGTGGTCTTCCCGGTGCCGAACCCACCGGCGATCATCACCTTCACGGAACGGGTGTCACCGGTGGCGGCGGAGGCCGGCCCGCCTGGTCGGTCAAAGCCTTTGAAGTCCACTGAGTACCTCCTCAAGGAGCGCGAGGTCGGGCCCGCGGCCGGCGCCGTGCGCCGGGATGGGATCGCGGGCCTCCACGCGGCCTGCGTCCAGCAGGTCCGAGAGCAGCACCGCGAGAATGTTGAAGGGCAGGTGGAGGTGGGCGCCCAGCTCTGCCACGGACAGCGGATCGCGGCAGCGCCGGAGAATCTCCTCGTGTTCGTGCTGCATGCCCGGTAAGGGGGTGACACGGGCGACGACCAGCGTCGCCACGTCGAGGGTGGACGCCGAGCCGCCCGGTCCGCTGCGTCCTCCGGTGAGGACGTAGTAGCGCTCGAGACCGGACGGGTCGGTCGGTCGGCGGGGAGCACTCATCCAGAGTGGTCCTCCAGGCGCGGGGTGGTCCCGAGCAACTCGCCCATGCGGCGGGCCAGGTCCCTCATCTGGTGTCCGAGCAGCCCCTGGTCGAGACCCTCGCGGGCGAGGACGCCGAGGTAGGTCTCCACACCGGCCCGGACGACGAAGAGGTGGCCGCCGTCGACCTCGATCATGGCGAGGCGGAGCTGTCCCGCGTGCTGCGGGAACTGCTCGGCGACCGGCTGGGCGAGGGCCTGGAGGCCGGCCACCACGGCCGCGAAGCGGTCCACGTCGTCGGGGTCTTCGGCGCCGTACGAGGTGATGGCCTTGCCGTCGCTGGAGGCCACGAGGGCGAAACGGATCTCCTGGATGCTCTCCACAAGGTCGCGGAGCGCCCAGCTCACGTCGGTTCCCTGGTGCGTCATGTGGACTAGTCGCTCTCTTCAGTGCGGTGCTCGGTGGCGGGACCACCGGTGGTCGTGTCGCGGTCGGCGGGCCGCTCGGGCCCGGACGCCGTGCCGGGGTCGCGTCCGGCGGTGGCGAAGGCGGCGAGACCGGCGAAGGAGGCGTCCGGGGGGACGGCGGCCATGACGGGGCGCTCGGCCCGGCTCTCCGACGCCGGGCGGGCGGGTTCGCTGCGTCTGCTGCGGCGCCGGGGCAGGCCGCCGGGGGTGGTGGTCCCCGCCGACGGCTCGGCGGACTCCTCCCGCACCAGGGTGACGACGGGCGCGAGGGCCGGCGGTACGGCCTCGGGCGCGGCGGGCTCGGCGGCCGCCTGCGCGGCGGCGGTGGAGGCGGCGGCCGACGGCAGCGGGCCGAAGTACTTGTGCGGTACGACCACGACGACGGAGGTCCCGAGCCAGGGCGAGTCGGCGAAGGTGACGCGGATGCCGTAGCGGCGGGCGAGGATGCCGACGACCCGCAGGCCGATGTTGGCGTCCTCCGAGATGCCGCCGATGCCCGCGCCGGAGCCGGTGCCCGCGAGGGCGTGCTCGGCCTCGCGCTTCTTCTCCTCGTTCAGGCCCTTGCCGGAGTCCTGGATCTCGATGCCGACGCCGTTGGGCACCTCCTTGCCGGAGACGACCACCGGCTCGGTGGGCGGCGAGTAGCGGGCGGCGTTGTCCAGCAGGTGGGCGAAGATCAGCGTCAGATGATCGACCAGACCGCCGTCGACCCCGAGTTCGGGCAGGTGGTGCAGTTGGATCCGGTGGAAGTCCTTGATCCGGCCGATGCCGCCGCGCACCACGCTGAGCAGGCGCTGGGGCTCCTGCCACTGGCGTCCCGGCCGGTCGGAACCGCCGAGCACGCCGATGCTGGCGGCCAGGCAGTCGGCGGGGCCGATCGCCTGGTCCAGCTCCATCAGGCCCCGGGCGACGGCCGGCAGCCGGCCGTGCTCGCCCTGCATCTCGTGGAGCCGCCCGCGCAACTTGCTGGTCAGCACGTGGATGCGGTTGCCGATGCTGATGACGGCCTGCTCGGCGGAGGTGGAGCGGTCGAACTCGGCCTCGACGCCCATCAGGGAGGTGCGCAGCACCTTGCGCAGTTCGGCCTGGAGGTCGGCGTTCACCTGGGCGAACTGGGAGAGGGCCGGCAGGATGTCGTCGATGGCGTCGCCCGCGCGCAGCCGGCGTACCGCCTCGGGCAGTTGCTCGTCGGCGAGCCGGCGCACCGCGGCCAGCCCGTGCGCGAGCTGTTCCTGCCACTCGGCCGCCTGGTCGGCGAGCCGGTCCTCGTACGTCCTGGTCTGCTCGGCGAGCCGCGCCTCGTAGGTCTCGGCCTGCTCGGCGACACGGTCCTCACCGGAGCCGATCCGCTCCGCGAGCAGGTCCTCGTAGGAGGCGGTCTGCGCGGCGATCCGCTCGTCGTAGGACTTCGTCCGCTCGGCCAGTGCCTCGTCGTAGGCGCGGGCGCGCTCCGCGAGCTGCGCCTCGTACGCGGCGGCACTGTCGGCCAGTCGCGCCTCCAGGGCGGCCCGCTCGGCGGTGGTCTTGCTCTCCAGGCCCGCCATGTGGCGCTGCCACTGCCGGCTGTGCTCGGCCTGGGCGGCGCGGTGGGTCTCCTCGGTCCGCCGCAGCCGTGCCCGGGTGCGGAGCAGGAGGCGTACGCACACGGCGCTCGCCCCCGTGGCCGCGACTCCGGCGACGGCCGCGGTGAGGCGCTCCGAGCTCATGAACGTGGCGGCAACCGTCCCGCCTCCCAGGCCCAGCGGCATGAGCCACCAGCTGTACCAGGCGACAGGGGCCCGCGCCGCCGGTGGCGGAGTGGCGAGTTCCATCTGCATCCTTCGAAACGACACGATCGAACGGTGGGGTGTGCAAGGGGACCGCACTCATGAGTACGCACCGCGAGGCGCGACCGGATCACGGTCACGTCAACTCGCAGCGCCTTTCGGGAGCTTATCGGTTCTCAGTACTAAAAGATCAATCTCACCGGCTCGCGGAAGTGAGGGTTCCGTCACGCCCCGCCATCGCTCGGTGAAGTCGACTTGTCTCCTCGTCGACCCCGAGGGGTTACCTTCGGTACATCCAGGCCAGGTCAGTGCGCCGACTGGAACGTCCGGCGGTACGTCTGCGGTGAGACGCCGATGGAGGCGTGCAGGTGCCGGCGGAGCGAGGCGCCGGTCGCGAACCCGACCCGGCCGGCCACCTGGTCGACCGGCAGGTCGCTGGATTCCAGCAGGTGCCGGGCGCGGGCGACCCGCTGCTGGGTCAGCCAGCGCCCCGGGCTGACGCCCACCTCGTGCCGGAACCGGCGGGCGAAGGTGCGCAGGCTCATCCGGGCGTGCGCGGCGAGGCCGGCCAGGGTCAGCGGTTCGTCCAGGTGCTCCAGGGCCCAGGCACGGGTGGCGGCGGTGCTCGCGGCCCCCGGCTCGGGCACCGGCTGGTCGATGTACTGCGCCTGGCCGCCCTCCCGGAACGGCGGGACGACGCAGCGGCGGGCGACGGTGTTGGCCAGTTCGCTGCCGTGGTCCTCGCGGACGAGGTGGAGACAGACGTCGACGCCCGAGGCGGCTCCGGCCGAGGTCAGGACGGAGCCGTCGTCGACGAAGAGCACGTCCGGGTCCAGGTCGACCTGCGGGAACATGCGGCCGAAGAGCCCGGCGAGCCGCCAGTGGGTGGTCGCCCGCCGCCCGTCCAGCAGGCCGGCCGCGGCCAGGACGAAGGCGCCGGTGCAGATGGAGACGAGGCGCGCGCCGGGGCGTACCTGCGCCAGGGCGGCCAGGACCGGCGCGGACGGCGGGGCGGTGACCCGGTCCGGGGCGACGGCGGCGACGACCACCGTGTCGGCCGTGGCCAGGATGCCGGGACCGTGGTCGGGGGTGAGGGTGAACCCCCCGTCGGTGCGCACCGGACGGCCGTCGGCCGTGCAGACCAGCACCTCGTACCGGCCGTCGGCGGCGCCGAGGATCCGGCTGGGGATGCCCAGGTCGAAGGTGTAGACGCCGTCGAGGGCGAGGACCACGACCCGTTCCGGACGCTCGGGGAGGTGCGGGGCACGAGGCATGGCACGATCCTATCGGAGGGTGACCTTCATGCCATTTCCCGGGCGGGCGGAAGCCGCCAGGCTGGGTGACCATGAACGATGTGAAGACGATGCGAGCCATCCGCCAGGACGTCCTCGGCGGCCCCGAGGTCCTTGCCCAGGTACAGGTCGACCGCCCCGTTCCGCGTGCCAACGAGGTGCTGGTGCGGGTGCGCGCCGCCGGGGTCAACCCCACCGACTGGAAGCACCGCGCGAACGGCGGCTTCCTCGGCGACCCCCCGTTCGTCCTGGGCTGGGACGTCTCCGGTGAGGTCGAGGCGGCCGGGACCGGGGTCGCGGAGTTCCGGCCGGGCGACGAGGTCTTCGGCATGCTGACGTACCCGTTCGGGCACGGCTCCCACGCCGAGTACGTCACCGCGCCGGCCCGCGGCTTCTGGCACAAGCCGACCGGGATCGGCCATGTGCAGGCCGGTGCGCTGCCGCTGGTCTCGCTGACCGCCTGGCAGGCGCTGGTGGAGCGGGCGGACGTACGGCCGGGGCAGCGGGTGCTGGTCCACGCGGCGGCCGGCGGCGTGGGCCACGTCGCCGTGCAGATCGCCAAGGCCCGGGGCGCCCACGTGATCGGCACCGCCAGCGCGGGCAAGCACGACTTCCTGCGCTCGCTCGGCGTGGACGAACCGCTGGACTACCGGAAGACCGACTTCGCCGAGGCCGTCAGGGACGTCGACGTGGTCCTGGACACCCTCGGCGGCGAGACCTCGGTGAAGTCGCTCGGCGTGCTGCGCCCGGGCGGGATCGTGGTCTCGATCCTGCCGGTCGGGTCGGACGACCTCTACGCGGAGGCGGCGCGGCTCGGGGTGCGGGCGGCGCGGATGCTCGTGGACGCCGACCGGGGCGGGATGCGCGAGATCGCCGCCCTGGTGGAGGCGGGGAAGCTGCGCGCCTCGGTCGAGCGGACCTTCCCGTTGGCCGCCGCGGCCGAGGCGCACGCGCTCGGCGAAACGGGCCGTACCTCCGGCAAGCTGGTCCTGACCATGGACTGACCGGACGCGGCGGGACGGAGTTTTCGTCCTGCCGTTCGCCTCGTAGCCCTCCTGCCCACCCGGTGCGCCCCCCTGTCCCTTCCGTGACCCAACTGGCCTGTCTGGCACGAGAAGTGGGGGGCATGCGGTCAGTAGGAAGGAGGGCTGTCGCCATGACGACTCCCATCAGGCGTGACCGCGGGCGCATGCCGCGCTGGGCGAAGGCGGTGAGCGCCGTCGTCCTGGTGCTCGCCGTGTTCTTCGCGGGCATCTGGCTGAGCGTGCTGCCGGGCCTCAAGGACCTGTTCGGCACGGAGACGCACGACCGCTCGGGGCCGGCGCTGCTGCAGTCCATCCAGGACATGAGCCGCTACGACGCCGCCTCCGGCAACTTCCAGATCGTCGTCGATCTGGAGAAGGACACCAAGTACCTGCCCGACGCGGTCCGCGGCTCGCGCACGCTCTACGTGGGGGCCGGCACCGTCGACGCCTATGTGGACCTGGGCAAGGTCGGCGAGGACGACGTGCGGGTGAACGAGGAGCGCACCTCGGCCACGCTGAAGCTGCCGCACGCCCGGCTGGGCAAGCCCGCGCTCGACCCCGACCGCTCCTACGCGGTCTCCAAGCAGCGCGGCCTCCTGGACCGGCTCGGCGACCTGTTCTCGGACAACCCCAACAGCGAACAGGCCGTGCAGAAGCTCGCGGTACGGCACATCGGCGAGGCGGCGAAGGACACCGAGCTGACCCGGCGCGCCGAGACCAACACCACGCGCATGCTCAAAGGCCTCCTGGGCTCCCTGGGCTTCGAGAAGGTGAAGGTGAGCTACGGAAACTGAGCGGCATCGTCGGCAGACCGGCGGGTAACCGCTCGCCCTGATGAGCAAGTTGACGACTGGAGGACCGAATGGCTCGTGCCGCCGCCCCACGGCCGCGATCCCTGTTGCGCCCGCGTACGACCAAGACCGAGGCACCCGTCACGACCAAGGACGAGAGGCCCGTCACGACCACTGACGAGGGACCCGGCCCGACCGGAGGGAAGGACTCCGCCGGCACCGGCGGCAAAGGCCTCCGCGGCCGGAGCAAGGGCAAGGGCTCCGCGCAGCCCGAACGGCGCCCGCTGCCCCTCCCGCTGCGGCTGCTGGCCATGGCCTGCGCCTTCCTCTTCATGGTGGCGTTCGCGGTGGTGCTGGCGCGGCTCACCCTGAACCCCTCGCCCGCCTCGGAGGCGCTGACCCACACCAACCTGCACCCCGGAGACTCCCTGAAGTCGTACCTGGACCAGCCCGCGCTGCGCGACGCGTTCAAGCAGGTCGGCGGCAACATCCTGCTCGGGGTGCCGTTCGGCGTCCTGGTGCCGGTCGTCGCCCCGCGCACCCGCGGCCTGCTGAAGGTGCTGCTGCTGACGGCCGTCGTGATGCTCATGGTGGAGTTCGCGCAGGGCGCGATGATCACCGGGCGGGCCTTCGACATCGACGACGTCATCCTGAACACCTCCGGCGCGCTGGTGGGTTATCTGCTCCTGGGGCGGCGGATGAGCCGCGCGGTGCACGCCCGCCGGGTCAAGACCACCTGAGGGGCGGGGACGTGGCCGGCGGCGCGGCGGAGTGGTCCGTACCAACGTCTTGACGACCCCCTTATCTCACTCCTTAAATCAAGAGGCGTCACCCTTGCCCCCCACCACGGTCGGCGCTCCCGTCCCGGGACGCCGCACGGAAGGGAGAGCACGTGGTCCGTCCACGCCTGCTCCGCAGATGCCTCCTCGCCGCACTGTCCGCCGCGCTGCTGACCGGTTCCTTCGGGACCGGCGCCGCGCGGGCGGACACCGCGGACGTCACGCCCGCCGCCGTGACGTTCTCCGACACCTTCGACGGCGCCGCCGGGGCCGCCGTCGACTCCTCGAAGTGGCAGATCGAGACCGGCGACAACGTCAATAACCACGAGCGGCAGTACTACACGGCGGGCAACCGCAACGCCGCCCTGGACGGCCAGGGCCATCTGGTGATCACGGCCCGCCGGGAGAACCCGTCCAACTACCAGTGCTGGTACGGCACCTGCCAGTACACCTCGGCCCGGCTGAACACCTCCGGGAAGTTCACCGCGCAGTACGGGCACGTCGAGGCGCGGATGAAGGTGCCGCGCGGCCAGGGCATGTGGCCGGCCTTCTGGATGCTCGGCGCCGACCTCGGCCAGGTCGGCTGGCCGAACTCCGGCGAGATCGACGTGATGGAGAACGTGGGCTTCGAGCCCGCCACCGTCCACGGCACGCTGCACGGCCCCGGCTACTCCGGTTCCGGCGGCATCGGCGCCGGGTACACCCTGCCGGGCGGCCAGGCGTTCGCGGACGCCTTCCACACCTTCGCCGTGGACTGGGCGCCCGACTCCGTCACCTGGTCGGTGGACGGCACCGTCTACCAGCGGCGCACCCCCGCCGACCTGGCGGGCAAGCAGTGGGTGTTCAACAAGCCGTTCTTCCTCATCCTCAACCTGGCGGTCGGCGGTTACTGGCCCGGCGACCCCGACGGCTCCACCGTCTTCCCGCAGGCGCTCGTCGTCGACCACGTCTCGGTGACGACCAGCGGCTCGGGAGCCGGCGGCGCGATCCGGGGTCTGGGCGGCAAGTGCGCGGACGTCGCGGCGGCGAACTCGGCCGACGGGACCGCCGTACAGCTCTACGACTGCAACGGCACCGCCGCCCAGCAGTGGTCCGTCGGCTCCGACGGCACGATCCGGGCGCTCGGCAAGTGCCTGGACGCCGCGAGCGGTGGCACCGCGGACGGCACGGTCGTGCAGTTGTGGACCTGCAACGGCAGCGCCGCGCAGCAGTGGGTGGTCACCGCGGCCCGCGACATCGTCAACCCGCAGGCGGACAAGTGCCTGGACGCCGCCGGCAACAGCTCGGCCAACGGCACCCGGCTGCAGCTCTGGACCTGCTCGGGCACCGCGAACCAGAAGTGGACGGTGGGCTGAGCGGCACGGGGCGGCCGTGACCTCACCCGCCGTCCCCGGTTCCGCGTCCGGCCGTGCGCCGGACGCGGTCCTGGGGAACCCTGGAGGAACCGGAGAGCCGAGGACACCGGAAGGCCGGCGGAGACCGGACCGCCGGAGGAGACCCCGGACAGCCGGCGGAACCAGGGAGCCGGGAGAAGGAGGTGCCCCAGGTGGCGGAGGAAGCGAGGGGTCCCGTCGCGGCACTGGAGCGGATCGCCTTCCTGCTGGAGCGGTCACGGGAACCCGACTACCGCGTCCGCGCCTTCCGCACCGCGGCACGGGTGCTCTCCGCGCTGCCCGAGGAAGAGGTGCGGCGGCGGGCGGACGCCGGTTCGCTGGAGGCGCTCAAGGGGGTCGGCCCGAAGACGGCGCAGGTGGCCCGGGAGGCGCTGGCCGGACAGGTGCCCGGCTACCTGGAGAAGCTGCTCGGCGCGGCGGACGCCCCGCTCGCCCGGGGCGGGGAGCGGCTGCGGGAGCTGCTGCGCGGCGACTGCCATCTGCACTCCGACTGGTCGGACGGCGGCAGCCCGATCGAGGAGATGGGCCGGACCGCGGCCGGGCTCGGGCACGAGTGGGCGGTGCTGACCGACCACTCACCGCGGCTGACCGTGGCCCGCGGGCTCTCCCCGCAGCGGCTGCGGGAGCAGTTGGACGCGGTGGCCCGGCTCAACGCGACCTGGGCGCCGTTCCGCCTGCTGACCGGCATCGAGTGCGACATCCTGGCGGACGGTTCCCTCGACCAGGAGCCCGAGCTGCTGGAGCGGCTCGATGTGGTGGTCGTCTCCGTCCACTCCAGGCTGCGGATGGACGCCGGCGCGATGACCCGCCGCATGGTGGCCGCCGTCCGTGATCCGCACGCCGATGTCCTGGGTCACTGCACGGGCCGGCTGGTCACCGGGCGGGGGCGGCCCGAGTCGCAGTTCGACCCGGACGAGGTGTTCGCGGCCTGCGCCGCGAGCGGCACGGCGGTGGAGATCAACAGCAGACCGGAGCGGCTCGACCCGCCGCGACGGCTGCTGCGCCGGGCGGTGGCGGCGGGGGTGCTGTTCTCGGTCGACACCGACGCCCACGCGCCCGGCCAGCTCGACTGGCAGGGCTACGGCTGCGCGCGGGCCGAGGAGTGCGGGGTGCCGCCGGAGCGGGTGGTCACCACCTGGTCGCGCGAGGAGCTGCTGGCCTGGACCCGCGAGGGCCGCACACCGGCCGGAGTGGCGAGCCGCTGACGTGGTACCCGCCGGGCGATCCGGAATACGAAGCTCCGGGTCACCGGAGACCGCGGGCACTGGAGTCCGGGGTACCGGAGCGCGAGAGAGGAACGGCGCATGGAACGGGCGGCCGTGTTCGACGTCGACGGGACTCTCGTCGACACCAATCATCTGCACGTGGTGACCTGGTGGGAGGCGTTCCGGCAGGCGGGCCACCGCGTGCCGACGCATGCCATCCACCGGGCGGTGGGGCTCCCCTCCACCGACCTCGTCGCCCACCTGCTGGGCGAGGACCGCGACACCGGTCAGGACGCCGCGCTGAGCGCCGCGCACACCGCCCTGTACGGCCAGTACTTCGACCGGCTGCCCGCGCTGCCGGGCGCCGGGGACCTGCTGCGCGAGCTGGCCGGCAACGGCTGGACGGTGGTCCTGGCCACCTCGGCGGGCGGCGCGGAGCTGGGTGCGCTGCGGCGGGCCATCGGCGCGGACGACGCGATCACCGCGACCGCGAGCGCCGACGACGTCGACTCGGGCAAGCCCTCGCCCGAGCCGGTGCGGCACGCCCTGGAACTGGCCGGGGTGCCCGCCGAACGGGCCGTGTTCGTCGGCGACACCGTCTGGGACATGCGGGCGGGCAGCCGGGCCGGGGTGCGCTGCGTCGGACTGCTCTGCGGCGGTGTCGCGGGCGCCGACCTGCGGGACGCCGGAGCACAGACGCTCTACGACGATCCCGCCGCCCTGCTGGCCGACCTGGCCGGGAGCCCGCTGGCGTGAGCGGACCGTTCACGCGCGACCGGGCGGGCCGTCTCACCGACGCGGTGCGCAGGGAGGTGTACGCCGCCGGACAGGCCGCGCGGGCCGCCGGGAAGGGGCCGGGGCGCGAGCGCGACCTGGTCAAGCAGTCGCTGAAGGCGGCCGCGGCGGGCCTGCTCGCCTGGTCCGTGGCGGGGCTGTGGATGGACGACCCGATGGCGCTGATGGCGCCCTGGGTCGCGGTGGTGCTGGTCCAGGCCACCGTCTACAGCTCGGTACGGCAGGCCGGGCAGCAGTTCGCGGCCATCTGCGCCGGCACCCTGCTGGCCTCGGGGGCGCAGGCGGTCAGCGACGACACCACGGTGGCACTCGCCCTGTCGCTGCCGCCGCTGATGCTGCTCGCCAACTGGCCGCGGCTGGGCGCGCAGGGCATCTACGCGGCCACCACGGCCATCTTCACCCTGACCTCCGGGGCGGTCACGGAGGCCGCGGTCGGGCACCGGCTGGGCCAGGCGGCGCTCGGCGCGGTCGTCGGCGTCGCCGTCAACGCCCTGGTCTTCCCGCCGATCCACCTGCGGGACGTCCGGGAGAACCTGGCCGGGCTCGCCCGGGAGACCGGCGAGGTCCTGCACACGGTCGCCGACGGCCTGCGCGAGGGTGACTGGGACGAGCAGACGACGGCCGACTGGACCAGCGCCACCGTACGGCTGCGGCGCCGGCTCGACGCGCTGGGCGCGGCCCGTTCCTGGAGCCGGGAGAGCCTGCGGCTGACCTACGGTCCGCTGCGCGCCCTGCACCGGGTGCCATCGGCGTCGACGGTGCCGCCCGAGGACGAGGACCGGCGCTGGAGCCGCGTCGTCGGCAACGTCACGGCGCTGGTGCGGACACTGGCGGTCACGGTCGACGAGCGCCGCACGCCGGTCCCGCCCGAGGGAGCGGTGCTGCGTCTGTACGCGCGGCTGCTGGAGCTGATCGGCGACGCCTGCCAGGTGCAGGCCGGCCGTCTGCGGGGCGAGGAGGAGCACGTCCGCGCGGAGCAGCCGGCCCGGCCGGCGCTGGAGGAACTGCACGAGCGGCTCCAGGAGGGGCTGCGGGAGCACGCGCGCCACGGTGCCGGGCCGGCCGCGGTCCTCGGCACGCTGCTGCTCCAGGCCGAGGACATCTGGGCCGAGACGGTGCCGGCCGACGACGGGACGGGTTCCGCCACGGGGGCCGTGCCCGGGGCCGTGCGGCAGTGACTCACCTCACCCCGGCGCGACGGCCGGCCTCGGAACACCTGAGGGGTCTGCTCCGTTGAAGACCGTGTGGGTGCGGATGGGACAGTGTCCCCGGGCCTCACCATCCGCCCACAGGGAAGATCGTTCGGCTGAAGCCCTGTGGAGCCCTTCGCCGAGAGGCGACCGCCATCCGTGCCCACACCCTCAGCCGCCCCGGCCGTGATTCCCCCGTCCCGGTCGGGGCTTCCCGCTGCCCGGCGCCCGCTCGCCGCCCGCTCCCCCGCCCGTCCGGCTCTCCCACTCCCCCGGCCGGCGGTACCGCTTGACTTCGAGAGCACTCCACTTCGTAGCGTGCCGGACATGAGCACTTCCGAGCACCGTTCACCGCACGCCGCACAGCACACCCCGCCGCACATCTCGTCGCACGCCCCGACGCGTACTCCGCAGCAGCGGATCGGCTCGGGTTTCGGGGCCCGCAGCACCGCCGAGGAGGTCCTCGGCGGCCTCGATCTGACCGGGCGGCTCGCCCTCGTCACCGGCGGTTACTCCGGTCTCGGCCTGGAGACGACGCGGGCCCTCGCCGGGGCCGGCGCCCGGGTCGTCGTCCCCGCCCGCCGCGCCGACGCCGCGCGGGAGGCGCTGGCGGGCCTCGACCGGGTCGAGGTGGACGCCCTCGACCTCGGTGACCTGGACAGCGTGCGCGCCTTCGCCGGGCGGTTCCTCGCCTCGGGGCGCACGATCGACATGGTCATCGGCAGCGCCGGCGTCATGGCCTGCCCGCTCACCCGGGTCGGGCCCGGCTGGGAGGCGCAGTTCGCCACCAACCACCTCGGTCACTTCGCGCTGGTCAACCTGTTGTGGCCGGCCATCGAACCCGGCGGGGCCCGGGTGGTGTCGGTGTCCTCCCGAGGGCACCACGCCGGCGGCATCCGCTGGGACGACGTGCAGTGGCGCACCGGCTACGACAAGTGGGCGGCCTACGGGCAGGCGAAGACCGCCAACGCCCTGTTCGCCGTGCATCTGGACCGGCTCGCACGGGACCGGGGCGTACGCGCCTTCTCCCTGCACCCCGGCGGCATCCTCACCCCGCTCCAGCGCCATCTGGCCACGGCGGAGATGGTGGAGCGGGGCTGGATCGACGAGGAGGGGCGCCTGGCGAACCCGGACGCCTTCAAGACACCGCAGCAGGGCGCGGCGACCCAGGTCTGGGCCGCGACCTCGCCGCGGCTGGACGGGCTGGGCGGTGTCTACCTGGAGGACTGCGACATCGCCGAGCCCGCCTCCGACGACGGCGACCGGGCGGGCGTCAAGGAGTGGGCGGCCGACCCGGAGCAGGCGGCCCGCCTGTGGCGGCTGTCGGCGGAGCTGACCGGCGTGGACGCGTTCGCCGGGTAGCCGTCGGCCCTCTTCCGTCCTGGCCGCGCCGGTGGGTCACGGCCCTTCGCCGCGGTCCGGCGGGCATCCCGGCGTGCGGGTCCCGGTGCGGGGTACCCGGGGGATTCCGCCCGGAAAGCGGTGAGAGGAGCGGAAAGTGAGCAGCGCAGCGGGCAGCAGGGTCGTGGTCACCGGTGCCACCGGCAACGTGGGCACCAGTGTGGTGCGTCTTCTCTCGGAGGACCCGGAGGTCGGTTCCGTGCTGGGACTGGCCCGGCGGGTCCCGGAGTGGGCGCCGCCGAAAACGGAATGGGCCGCCGTCGACGTCGCCTCCGACCGGGGCGACCTGGCCGGACACTTCGCGGGGGCCGACGCCGTCATCCATCTGGCCTGGGCGTTCCAGCCGACCCACGATCCGGTCCGGACCTGGCGCACCAACGTGCTCGGCTCCCTGCGGGTCTTCGAGGCGGCCGCCTCGGCGGGGGTGGGTGCCTTGGTGCACGCCTCGTCGGTCGGCGCCTACTCGCCGGGGCCGAAGGAGCGGGCGGTGGACGAGTCGTGGCCGACGCACGGCTGGCCGGACGCCGCCTACTGCCGGGAGAAGGCGTATCTGGAACGCGCCCTGGACACCTTCGAACGCGACCATCCGCGGCTGCGGGTGGTGCGGATGCGGCCGGCGTTCCTGTTCAAGCGCCAGTCGGCCAGCGAGCAGCGGCGGATCTTCGGCGGCCGGTTCCTGCCCGGCCCGCTGGCCCGGCCCGACCTGCTGCCGTTCCTGCCGGACATCCCCGGCCTGCGGATGCAGGCACTGCACACCGACGACGCGGCGAACGCGTACCGGCTCGCGGTGCGCACCGCCGACGCCCGGGGCGCGTACAACCTGGCGGCCGATCCGCCGGTCGACGCCGGGATGCTGGGTGAACTGGTGGGCACACCCCGCCGGGTCCGGCTCCCCCGGTCCGCCGCACGCGCGGCGATCGCCGCGGCCTGGGGGATGCGGCTGCTGCCGGCGTCACCTCATCTGTTCGACGCGGTACTGCGGCTGCCGCTGATGGACTGCACCCGGGCGCGGGCGGAACTGGGCTGGCGTCCGGAGCGCACCGCGACCGAGGTGCTGGAGGAGTTCCTCCAGGGGTTCCAGCAGGGCGCCGGGGCGGCGACGGAGCCGCTGCGGGGCCGCAAGGTCGGCTGACCGCAACACTGACCACGACACCGAGGGCGGCCCGGACAGATGTCCGGGCCGCCCTCGGTGTGCACCGGACCGGCTCAGCCGGAGGACTCCTCGGGCACCGGGTGCTCGGACTGGCCCGCTCCGGACCGCGGCGCGCCCTGCCGCCCCGTCCCCGCCTCGTCGGTGTCGGGTACGTCGTCGGCGGGGCCGACCGACTCCTCGGCCGGCCCGGCGTCCGCGTCGTCGCCGCCGTCGGCGCCGTCGGCCACATCGGGGTCCACGTCGCCGCGGGCCGCGAGACCGGGCGCGACCTCCCAGGGGTCCTCGCCGGCGTCGGCCTGCTGGTCCGGCATGTCCCGGGGAACGGGGGCACCGTTCTCCCCGGGTCCTTCGGCGCGGTGGTCGGTCACGGCGCTCTCCCTCCTGTCGTCCGGCCCGGCGCGGTTCTCCGGGCGAGCGATGTCGGGTACCTGGTACCTCCGCGCCGACCTGCGAAACCTCAGCGCGGGGCGCGCTCCTCCAACGCCGTACGCCAGGCCGGAAGGGGGTATTGCGGGGCCGGTTCGCGGCGCCGGCCGCCGCGGGCGAAGAAGTCGGCGAGCGGCAGGATCGCGGCGCCCACGGTCACCGCGTCGGGCCCGAGCCGCCCCAGCTCCACGGTGACCTTCCCGGCCGGGTGGCGCAGCGCGTACGACATGGCGTGGCGCCGGACGGCCGGCAGGAAGCGGGTGCCGAGCTGGAGGCCGGCCCAGCCGCCGATGAGGATGCGCTCGGGCTGGAAGAGGTTGATCAGGTCGGACAGGCCCGCGCCCAGGTACTCGGCGGTCTCCTCCAGGACGGCGAGCGCGACCGGGTCGGCCTGCTCGTCCCCGGCGGGGTGGGCGGCGGCGAGCATCGCGGTCAGCGCCGTCTCCTCGTCGGTGCCCTCGGGGACCCGGCCGCCCTCCTCGCGCCAGCGCGCCAGCAGCGACTCGGCGCCCGCGTACGCCTCCAGGCAGCCGAGCGCGCCGCAGCGGCACCGGCGGCCCCTGACCCGTACGGTCAGATGCCCCCACTCGACCGCCCGGCCCTGCTCCACCTCCGGGGTGACCAGGCTGGCGCCCACGCCGGAACCGAAGAGGACCACGACCGCGTTGCGGGCGCCGCGTCCGGCGCCGAACCACATCTCGGCCTGGCCGAGGGTCCGCGCGCCGTTGTCGATGAGGTACGGGACCGCGCCGGGGAGCGGGGAGCCGGCCCGCAGCAGCGCCTCCAGCGGGACCGCGTCCCAGCCGATGGTCTGGCCGTGGACGACGGCGCCCCGGTCGGGGGTGTGTTCGATGATGCCGGGGACGCCGATCCCGGCGCCGAGCAGCCGCTCGGGGGCGAGTCCGGTGGCGGCGAGCACCTCGGCGATGCCGTCGCGGATGTGGCCGACGACGACCTCGACGTCGTAGCGCTGCGGGGCGAGGGGGCGTTCGGCGCGGGCCAGTTCGGTGAGGGTGAGGTCGAACAGTTCGACCCGGACCCGGGTCTCGCCGACGTCCACGCCGATCATGTGGCCGCTGCCGGGGACGACCCGCAGCAGGGTGCGGGGCCGGCCGCCGTCGGAGTCGACGCTGCCCGCCTCCTCCACCAGGCCGTCGGCGACCAGGTCGGCGACGACGTTGCTCACCGAACCGGAGCTGAGGCCGGTCGCCGGGCCCAGCTCGAAGCGGCTGAGCGGTCCGTCGAAGTAGAGCCGTTGCAGGACGGCTGTGCGGTTCGCCCTTCTGAGGTCACGCACCGTGCGCCCGTTCTGCCCCGCCATGTGGCTCCTCTCCGAACCGTGCCCGACCCGCAAGATACCTCTGCGGAGGCGCTCGCCGCGACTTTCCCCCGTGCTTAATTCACGTCCTGAACTAAGCGGTGCCGCTCGAAGGGCCGAGCCGGCCCGGCGCCGGCCGGCGCCATGAGGTGGACACCGGCGTCCCCGGACGGGGAGAACCCCCGGGTTATGCGCTGTGGTGTTCGTCACTCCTGGTCGCGCGCATGCCCGCACCCGTCCGGCCCTGCCCGGCGCGTGGCAACGATCTTCCCCGCTCGCTCCGGTTACCGTCCTGTCCGGATACGTTCGATGCGCCTGGGGAAGGGAACAGCCCGAGGATGCTGGATGTACGTGAGAGCACGGCGTGGGCCGTGCGATGGGTGCGGCGGCACCGGGACCCGGTGCTCGCCCAGGCGCTGCGGTCGACGGCCGCGGCGACCATCGCCTATGTCATCGCCGTGCGCCTGAGTCCCGAGGCGGCGCCGCTCACCGCGCCCCTGACCGCCCTGCTGGTCGTCCAGGTCACCCTGTTCGCCACGCTCAAGATGAGCGTCCGCAGGGTGAACGCCGTGGTGGCCGGTGTCCTGGTCGCCATCGGCTTCAGCCAGTTGGTCGGTCTGACCTGGTGGAGCCTCGCACTGGTGATCCTGGTGGCGCTGGCGGTGGGTCATGTGGTGCGGGTCCACGAGTTCGTGGTCGAGGTGGCGATCAGCGCGATGCTGGTGCTGGGCGTCACCACGCACGGGAGCACGGCGTGGGCCCGGGTGGTGGAGACGCTGATCGGCGCGATCGTCGGACTGGCGTTCAACCTCTTCCTGGCTCCCCCGGTGTGGGTGGAACAGGCCGGCGCCTCCATCGAGAACCTGGCCCGGCGGTTGCGGCAGCTCATGCTGCGGGTGGGCGAGGAGGCCGCCGACAGCACCCCGTTCCACGAGGCGGCGGCACGGCTGCACGAGGCGCGGCGGCTGGACCACGAGATCGCCGAGGTGGACGAGGACCTGCGGCAGGCCGAGGACAGCCTGCGGTTCAACCCCCGGGTGCGTGAGGGCCTGCTGCACCGGGTGGTGCTCCGCACCGGTCTGGACACCCTGGAGATCTGCACCGTCGTCCTGCGGGTGCTCGCGCGCACCCTGACAGACCTGGCCAAGGAGCGCGAGCCGGAGCCGCTCTTCCCGGCGGAGACGGGCGCCGCCGTGGAGCGGCTGCTCTCCGAGATGGCGGACGCCGTGGTCAGCTTCGCGGTACTGGTGACGACGAGCGCGAGCGAGAACGCCGAGTCGGCGGAGGAACGTCTCTCCACCGAGCTGCGGCAGGCCGCGGTCACCCGGGACAAGCTCGCCCTGCTGCTCCTGGAGGAGGTGCGGCGCGACCCCCGGCAGTGGCAGCTCCACGGCGCGGTGCTGACCGAGGTCAACCGCATCATCGACGAGATGGACACCGAGCACCGTTCGCGCCGGCTGCTGGAGGAACTGGACCGCCACACCCGCGAGCAGCGCGAACGCCTGCCCCGGCTGACCCGGCTGCGGGACGGGGTGCGGCGGCGCCGGCGGAGGCTGCGGAACCGGGGGACCACCGGTGAACGTTCTTCCTGACGGGACAGGCGTTCCTCCGGAAGGAACGCGTGGTGGAAGCCGGACATGAGCGCGTGGCGGACGACGGACATGAGCGCATGGCGGACTACGGACATGGGGGACCGGCGATGAGCGGGACGGGCGTACGGATCGACGGGAACACCCTGCGGCTGCCGGGTGGCGTGGCGGTGCGGTTCATCCGCACCCTGCGGCTGCCCGAGCAGGGCACGCATCCGCTGCCGCCGGGGCTCGGCGAGTTCCCGGTGCGCCGGGTCGCGGACTTCCCGGACACCGTGCCCGACTCCTGGCGGGCCCGCGGCGGCGTGCTGCTGCCGGTGTACCTGCGCGAGGCGATGTGGCTGAGTTTCGGCGGCAGCGCGGAGCCGGCGGCATTGCAGGTCGGGGCGGGCAAGGTGTGCGCCGTCTCCGGGCGGCCGTGGAGCGACCGGCTCTCCCGCGATCCGCAGAATTACGTGGTGCTCCCCCGCCAGCCCTGGCTGGACGGCATCAACTCCGGGACCGGCACGGTCCGCCAGTTCGTGGCGGTCCCCCTGGGCCTGGGCGCGACCGTGGAGGGGCAGGTGACCGGCGAGGAGGTGTTCGGGGGCGTGCAGCTCCAGTCCTTCCCGCTGACCGAGGCGGCGCTCGGCGAGTGGCGTGCGGCGCGGCGGCGACTGGCGGAGCGGGCCCGCCGGGCGCCCGGCGGCGGGGTGACGCCGGCGATGCCCGCCCCGGGCGCCCTCCCGGCACCGGCGGCCCCGGCGGGTGCTCCCCGGGCCGCGGCGGCCATGGGGCTCGGGGTCGGCGGTTCGATGCGGCAGGAGGTCTACCGCGACGAGCGGCCGGCGGCGGACTGGGCCGGGCGGCCGGCGGGCCGGGTCTTCGTGCACCTGGTGACGCCGCCGCAGTGGCGGCGCATCACCGGGGAGGAACCGCCGCCGTCCCCGGTGGACCGGGCGGCGTACACCCGGGCCGGTCTGCCCTGGTACGACTACTACGACCAGGACGGCGACGACCTCGCCCCGGCGCCGGAGCTGGAGGGCGTCAAGCCGGTCGGCGACTGGCTCGGCGACGACCACGAGTCCTGGCAGCAGCCCGCGCCGCCGCAGGTGCGGCCGCTAGGGGACACGCCCGGGCAGCCGGTGCCGGACGGCGACTGGTGAACCGGCCGTCCTCCCCGCTCCCTCCCGCCCGGTACTCCCCGCACCTCGCCGCGCCCTCCCGCCCGGTGCTCCCCGCACCTCCCCGGGACCGCCCCGTGTGCCCGCCCGGTGGTATGTGCGCCGGGGCGGTGATCCATGTCAGGGTGGGGGCGCCGGAAGGGCCGTCGCCCGGGACGGCGGACGAGTCGGAGGGGCGCGGATGAGCGGGGACGGCTGGAGCCGGCGGCGGTTCGCCGGCATCCTCGCGGGGACGGCCGCCGCCGCGACGCTCCCGGGAGCCTCCGGGTGCGGCGCCGAGCGCCCGGCACCGGCCTCCTCCGCCGGTGCCACGACGGACAGCGGCGCCCCGGACCGGGGTGCGGACACCGGCACGGCCACCGGCACCCCGGGCGGCGGGCGCGCTCCCTCCGGACCCCGCCCGCTGTACATCGGCACGTACACCTCGGTCGACGGCGGGGGCGACGGCGTCACGGTGGCCGAGTACGAGCCCCGGACGGGCCGGGTGTCGGGCCGGGGCACGATCACCGGCGTCGGTGACCCGTCGTACCTCGCCGTCCATCCGGACGGCCGCACGCTGTACGCGGTGGACGAGCGCGAGGACGGTGCGGTGACCGCCGTCCGGCTCGCCGACCGCGAGGTGCTGGGCAGCCGGCCCACCGGCGGCGCGAGCCCCTGCCATCTGTCCGTGCATCCGGGCGGACGGTGGCTGCTGAGCGCCTGTTACGGCTCGGGCGGCGTGGCCGTGCACCCCATCGAGGAGTCGGGGGCCCTCGGCGCCCGCACCGACCTGGTCCCGCACACCGCTCCCCCGCCCGGACCCGGCCGGCGGGAGCCGCACGCCCACCAGGTCCTCACCTCGCCCGACGGCGGCCACGTCCTCGCCGTCGACCTGGGCACGGACACCGTCCACACGTACCGCCTGGACGAACGGGCGGGCACGCTCACCGAGGTCGCGCGGGCGCACACCCGGCCGGGCGCCGGCCCGCGGCACCTCACCTTCCATCCGGGCGGGCGCCACGCCTACCTGGCCAACGAGGCAGACAACACGGTGGCGGTCTGCGGCTACGACCCGGACACCGGCCGCCTGACCGTCGGCGCGGCGCAGCCCACCGGTACCGGCGCGGGCACCAGCTATCCGGCCCAGTTCCTGGTGACGGCCGACGGCCGGTACGCGTTCCTCGCCAACCGCGGCCACAACAGCATCACGCGGTACGCGGTCGAACGCGACGGCGCACGCCTGCGGCTGCTGGGCACGGTGCCGGCGGGCGGGGACTTCCCCCGCCAGATCGCCTTCTCACCGGACGGCGGGCTGCTCTTCGCCGCCCACCAGAGATCCGGCACGGTCAGCGTGTTCCGCGTGGCCGGGGCCGGCGGTGAGCTGGTGCTCGCCGGCAAGCCGTTCCCCTCACCGGTCGCCGTCTGTGCGCTGCCGCTGTAGCGCACGGGGGCGGGCCGCGGCGCTCGCCCGGGTGAGCAGCACATGCATGCGCTCGGTGAGCTGCGCGACGTCGTCGGCGGGCCGGTGGAAGGGCAGGCGTACGTCGCCGTGGGTGCGGGCCCGCTCGATGCGCAGGGTCAGCCCGTGCCGGTCGACGGCGAGCGGCCGGACCCGGACCACCCCGTGCAGGCTGTCGGTGTCGACCAGCCGGGTGAGCCGCTCCACCGCGTCGCCGTGGCAGTCGGCGAGGTGGGTCAGCAGCCGCGCCTCGGCGGTGGCCAGCGGGTCGGGCGCGGCGGCGGCGAACTCGTCGCGGTCGATCACCGCGGCGCCGGCCGGATCCCGCAGCACCACGCGGGTGGTGTGGAAGGCGAGGTGGCCCTCCTCGACGGCGATCCAGCCCGCCATCCAGAGCCGGGAGCGGATTCTGCCGCGGACCGGGACGGGGGCGACGTCGGCGAACTCCAGGACCGCGGACGGCTCCCCCCGGGGTGCGCAGATCGCCGCCGCGAGCAGCGCGCTGTCCTCCGGCACATGCAGGAACACCCGGCCGTCGTCGGTCACGGCGTGCGCGCCGACCAGTTCCTCGCGTCCGCCCTCCGCGGTCACCGCGCACGACCACGCGGCCGCGAGCACCGACCGGGCGCGTTCCGCCGCCGCGGGCGCGGCCGGCCGGCTCCGGCCGTCACCGATGCTGTCACCCATCCGAACCTCCTTAGGTAAGCCTTGCCTAACCTACCGGAGGTCCGGGTGTGCGCCAACCACGACGCCTGATCCGCCCGGGACTTCTCAGCGCGCGATGGCGCCGAGGAGCGCGCGGGCGCACAGGTCGCGCACCTGCTCGCGGGTCATCTCCGCCTCGCGCAGCCACTCCAGGCAGACCGCGGTGGTGAAGGCCAGCCAGCCGCGCACGGCCAGCCGCACGTCGGGCCGCTCACCGAAGTCCGGGCCGAACTCGGGGTCGGCGGCCAGGGCGGCGAGGATCTGCCGCTGCTGGACGGCGAGCGCCTGCCGGTAGGTGCGGCGCACTTCCTTGTCACCGGTCGCGCCGGCCCGGTGGAAGGCGCGGTAGCCGTGCGCGTGCGCCTCGACGTGCCGCAGGTAGGCGTCGAGGCCGGCGGTGAGCTGCTCGCGCACCGGGACGCCGGGCACCGCCGCCGTCATCCGCAGCATCCGCTCGCTCTCGCGCTCCACGACCGCCGCGAAGAAGTCCCGCTTGGTCGGGAAGTAGTGGTACAGCAGCCCCCGGGAGACACCGGCTATCTCGGCGACCTGCTCGATCCAGACCTCGTCGTAGGGGCTCTCGGAGAACAACCGCGCGCCCACCGAGAGCAGTTGCTCCCGGCGCTGGGCGGTGCTGAGCCGGCGGCGCGTGCGCTCGCCCTGGTCGGCAGCCATGTCCCGCACCTTACTTGACGCCGGTTCAGCGGCGGGACGAGACTGAGACGCGCTATTGAATCGACGTACAACAGGCCGCGCGGGACGGGCAGCGCACGGCACCGCGCGTACGCCCCTAACGCGCATCGCACGCCCGCGCACCACACGTCGCGCACCACACGCCACACGCCACACGCCACACGCCACACGCCACCTACTACGGAGATCGCTCATGGCGGAGACGAGGAACGGCCTGCCGAAAGGATTCCGCAGCGCCGAACAGGGCTGGCCCGAACTGCACCGAATACCCCACCCCCCGCACCGGCTGCCGCTGCTCGGGGATGTCCTCGGCGCGAGCCGGCACACCCCGCTCCAGGACTCCCTGCGCCACGCGCGGCAACTCGGGCCGGTCTTCCGCAGGCGGGCCTTCGGCAAGGAGTTCGTCTTCGTGGGGGGCGCCGCGCTCGCCGCCGACCTGGCCGACGAGTCCCGGTTCGCCAAGCATGTCGGGCTGGGCGTCGCCAACCTGCGGCCGGTCGCGGGCGACGGCCTCTTCACGGCGTACAACCACGAGCCCAACTGGCAGCTCGCGCACGAGGTGCTCGCCCCGGGCTTCAGCCGCGAGGCCATGGCGGGGTACCACGTGAAGATGCTGGACGTGGCGGACCGGCTCGTCGCCCACTGGGACCGCGAGGGGGCGGCCGGGCGGGCGGTGGACGTGCCCGGCGACATGACGAAGCTGACGCTGGAGACGATCGCGCGCACCGGGTTCGGGCACGACTTCGGCTCCTTCGAACGCTCCCGGCCGCACCCCTTCGTGACCGCGATGGTCGGCACGCTCGGCTACGCCCAGCGGCTGAACACCGTGCCCGGACCGCTCGCCCCATGGCTGCTGCGCCGCGCGACCCGCCGCAACACCGCCGACATCGCCTACCTCAACCGCACGGTGGACGACCTGGTCGGCGCCCGCCGCACCGCGGGGGGCGGCGACGGGGACCTGCTGGACCGGATGCTGGAGACCGTCCGGCCCGGCACCGGGGAGCGGCTCTCCGCCGAGAACGTCCGCCGCCAGGTCATCACCTTCCTGGTCGCCGGCCACGAGACCACCTCGGGCGCGCTCTCCTTCGCCCTGCACTACCTCGCCCGGCACCCCGAGATCGCGGCCCGCGCCCGCGCCGAGGTGGAGCGGGTCTGGGGCGGCGCGGACCGGCCCGGCTACGAGCAGGTGGCCAGGCTGCGGTACGTGCGCCGGGTCCTGGACGAGTCGCTGCGGCTGTGGCCGACCGCGCCCGCCTTCGCCCGGGAGGCCCGCGCGGACACGGTGCTCGGCGGCACCCACCCGATGCGGCGCGGCGCCTGGGCGCTGGTGCTCACGCCCATGCTGCACCGCGACCCGCGGGTGTGGGGTCCGGACGCCGAACGGTTCGACCCGGACCGCTTCGACGCGGCGGCGGTACGGTCCCGGCCGGCGCACACCTTCAAGCCGTTCGGCACCGGCGCGCGGGCCTGCATCGGACGCCAGTTCGCGCTGCACGAGGCGACGCTCGTCCTCGGACTGCTGCTGCGCCGCTACGACCTGAAGGCGGACCCCGCCTACCGGCTGCGGGTGACGGAACGGCTGACCCTGATGCCGGAGGGACTGCGGCTGCGCCCGGAGCGGCGCCCGGCCACGACGCCCGCCGCACCCGTCACGCCCCCCGCACCCGCCGTCGCCGCGCAGGTCACCGGCGTCCGGGCGGCGGAGTCACGCTGTCCAGTGCGCGGGGCGGGTGACTGACCCCGGCAACCGGGTACCGGCGCTCCCCCGGGCCGCGACGACCTGCGGCTGGGTCAGGAAGAAGGCTCCCGTGAGGTCCGCGTCGGTCAGGTCGGTGTCGCGCAGATCCGCGCCGATCAGGTCCGCGCCACGCAGATCGGCACCGGTCAGGTCGGCGGCGATGAGGTACGCCCCGCGCAGGTCGGCGCCGCGCAGATCGGCGCCCCGCAGCCGGGCGCCCATCAGGTCGGCGTGCCGGCGGTTCCTCCCGCCGCCCCGCCTGCCGCCCCGCTCGCGTCGCCCGTCGCCGCCGGTCCCGGCCCGGGCCAGTTCGCTGGTGCGCAGCAGCAGGGTGTTGACCTCCTGCCGGTGGGCGGCCACGTCCAGCGCGAGCAGCTCGTCGGGGGTGCCGCCGGCCAGCCGCTCGGTCCGCTCGCGCAGGCGGCGCAGATCGGCGTGGAGCGGGCGCGCGGCGGCCAGGCCCAGCGCCTCGGTCAGGTACCACAGCAGCTCGTGCAACTGGCGCACCACCGGGAAGACGTCGACCATGCGCCGGGCGTCCCCGGCCGGGCCGGTGCGCCGGTCCCGGCCACCGAAGGTGACCTGCGAGACGCGCTGCCCGGCGCCGAAGCAGTCGTAGACGGTGCAGCCGTTGAAGCCGCGCTCGCGCAGCCGGGCGTGGATGCCGCACCGATGGTCGTCCCCGAGGTTCGGGCACGGGGTGCCCGCGTCCTTGTCGAGGGCGAAGTCCGCCGAGCGGGCGAACGGCAGGGCGACGCAGCACAGGCCGAAGCACTGTGCGCAGTCGCCGCGCAGGTCCGCCAGAACGGTGCGGCCGGTCCCGTCCGTGAGATCCATGAGATCCGTGCGGTCCGTGCGGTCCGTGCGGTCCGTGCGGTCCGTGCGGTCCGTGCGGTCCGTGCGGTCCGTGCGGTCCGTGCGGTCCGTGCGGTCCGTGCGGTCCTGCGTGTTCTTGCGCATGGCGCCCACGATACGGAACCGCCGTCAAACCCCGCTCAGCCGCCCGGACCGGACAGGTCCAGGCCGGACAGGTCCAGGCCGGCCAGCCGCTCGCGGTCGGCCAGGATGTACATCCCGGTGATCCGCCCCTCGGCGACGGTGACGCTCATGACCGACACCGGCGGCTTCCCCTCGGGCACGGCGAGCGCCCCGATTCCGCCGTTGACCAGCACCAGCCGGGTCCGGCCGGTGAACCGGCGGAAGAGCATCGCCTGTTCGGCCACCTGCCGGGCGCCGCGCACCAGCTTGGAGGCGGTCACGCCGCCGGCCGTGCCCGCGTCGGCCCGCAGCACCACGTCCGGGTGGAGCACCGCCAGCAGGGCGTCGAAGTCCCCGGCGACGCTGGCGGCCCGGAAGGCGTCGAAGACCTCGCGCTGCCGGCCGAGATCGGGGTCGGCCGCCGGGGTCGCCCCGCGCACCCGCCGCCGGGCCCGGCTGGCCAGTTGCCGGGTGGCGGCCGGGGAGCGCTCCACTATCCGCGCGATGTCGTCGAACGGCACGGCGAACATGTCGTGCAGCACGAACGCCAGCCGCTCGGCGGGCTCCAGGGTCTCCAGGACCACCAGCAGGGCGGTGCCCACCGAGTCGGCCCGCAGCACCTCCCGCTCCGGATCGCTCCGCTCCAGCGCCCGCAGCACGGGGTCCGGTACGAAGGTGTCGAAGCCCTCGGTCATCGGCTCCTCGCGGCGCGCGGTGCGCGAGCGCAGCATGTCGAGGCAGATCCGGCCGGTCACGGTGGTCAGCCAGCCGGGCAGGTTGCCGATGTCGTCGGCGCCGGCCCGGTCCAGGCGCAGCCATGCCTCCTGCACCGCGTCCTCCGCCTCGGTCAGTGAGCCGAGCATGCGGTAGGCCAGCGCCCGCAGCCGGTCGCGCTGCTCCTCGAAGCGGTCGGCCAGCCGTTCGGCGACGTCCATGCCGCTACCTGCCGAAGACTTCGAACGCGACGGCCGGCCGGCCGCCGAACCGTTCACCGGCGGCCGCGGTGTACTGCTGGAGGAAGCCGCGGACGTACGTCTCGGGGTCCTCGTCCGTCAGCGCCTCCAGGTACGTGCGGTGTTCGAGCAGCGAGCGGACGGCGCGCTCCAGTCCGTCGGTGGCGTCCACGGCGTGCGTGGGCGAGGAGGAACCGGCGACGGCGACCCAGCGCACCCCGTTCCAGGGTTCGAGGCCCTGGCCGGTCAGCTCCGGGAAGATCCAGCGGTTGCCGGCGTCGGCCGCCGCGTCCAGCGTGGCGCGGCCGACGGCGAGGTGGTCGGGGGTGTTCCAGGCCACCGCGCCCCAGGTGTCCCGGTGGTTGAGGGTGATGACCAGCTCGGGCCGGTGGCGGCGGATCGCGGCGGCGATGTCCCGGCGCAGCGCGGGGCCGTACTCGACGACGCCGTCGCGGTGGTCGAGGAACTCGACCTCCCGCACGCCGACCACGGCGGCGCTCGCCCGCTGCTCCCGCTCGCGCAGCGGAGCGCACTCGGCGGGCGGGAGGGTGTCGATGCCCGCCTCGCCCCGGGTGGCGAGCACATAGGCGATCTCGCGGCCGGCGTCCGTCCAGGCGGCGATCGCCGCCGAGCAGCCGTACTCCAGGTCGTCCGGGTGGGCCACGACGGCGAGCGCCCGCCGCCAGTCCTCCGGCATGGGCTGCAGTGGCGAGGGCGTCGGCTCGGTCATGCCCGCACCCTAACCCGGGCCACCGGCATCACGCCTTGGGGCACCGGGCGGTTCAGGCCCGCGCGCGGTTCACGCCTCGTCGCGGGCGAGGGCGAGCAGCCGGTCCAGGACGCGGGGGCCGCCGACGCGGACGCCGTCGTGCTCGAACTCGTCGGTGACCCAGGTGCGCAAGCCCCGGACGGCCCGCGCGGTGGTCAGCGCGTGGGCGGTGTCGACGTACATGTCGTCGTGGTAGACGGCGGCGGCGACCGGCACCTCGTTGGCCGCGAGGCGGGCGGGGTCGTAGAGCGGGGCCCAGTCGGTGCGGGCGGCGAGCAGTCCGGCGGTCTCCCGCAGGGGGCGCAGCGCCGGGTCGCAGTCGAACATCCAGGGGTGCACGGACTCGCCGGTGAAGAGCAGGGGTTCGTCGCCCGCGAGCGCCTTGGCGGCGTCGAACTGCGGGAACTCGGCGCGGACCCGTTCGGCCGACCAGTTCGTGGGCTGGGTGCCCCGGCCGTAGATCGCCTCGTGGACCAGGGCGTACAGCGGGTGGCCCGCGTACGACAGGAGGCCCTGGACCTGCTCCTGGAAGTCGTCGGACAGCTCCGGGCCGGCCGGGGTGCGCACGAAGGCGTCCTCCAGGAGGTGGTGCAGGCGGTGGCTGCCCTCACCGCCGCCGAGCAGGATGCCGAGGGACTGGAACGCCTCGACGGTGAACCGGTAGCCGTTGGGCAGGACCACGTCGTGGCCGAGCAGGTGGTCGGCGATGCGGCGGGCGCGCTCGACGTCCTGCGGGTAGCGGGCGTAGTGCGCGGCGACCTTGCGCTCGACGCGCGGGTAGGCGGCCCGGTAGACGTCGTCGGCGTGGGCGTCCAGGGCGGGCAGGCCGCCGGTGATCAGTACGGTGCTGAGCCCTTCGGGGGCCTGCGACAGGTAGCTGACCGCGCAGAACCCGCCGAAGCTCTGGCCGAGGACGGTCCAGGGGGCGCCGCCGGTGACCTGCGGACGGATCGCCTCGCAGTCGCGGACGATGGCGTCGGCCCGGAAGTGCGCCAGGTAGTCGGCCTGCGCGGCGGGACCGCCGCGCAGCGGGAGCGTCTGCCGGTTGGCGGGGGTCGAGGCACCGGTGCCGCGCTGGTCGAGCAGGAGCACGCGGTACTCGTCCAGGGCGCGGCCGAGCCAGGCGGGCCGCCGGCCGATGAAACGGTTCGCCCCGAAGCCGGGGCCGCCCTGGAGGTAGAGCAGCCACGGCAGGTCCCGGTCCGCCCTGTCGCTCGCGACGACCTCACGCGCGTACAGCTCGATCGTCTCCCCGTCGGGCGCGCGGTGGTCGAGGGGCACGGTGAAGCGGCGGTCGGTGAGGACGACGCCGGGCTGACGGTAACTGACGCTCAACGGGGCTCCTGGGACGGACGGATCTTTCGGCCGTGTCCCAGTTGAGCACACGGACCTCCGGTGCCGGACCCCGGGACCGCGAGATTCCGCTTGGCGCGCTTCCCGGGCCGCGGCTCAGCGGGCGGCGAGGCTGGAGCGCCGCACGACCAGTTCCGGCTGGAGCACGACCCGCCGGTGCTGGTGGGGCGGGGACGTCGCGCCCTGGGCCTCGGTCTCCTCCAGCAGCAGTTCGGCGGCGAGGGCGCCCATGGTGACGGCGGGCTGCCGTACCGAGGTGAGGGGTACGGCCGCGGCGGCGGCGAACTCGATGTCGTCGTAGCCGACGATGGCGAGGTCGTCGGGGACGCCGACGCCGGCCGCGTACATGGCCTGCAGCACGCCGAGGGCGAGCAGGTCGTTGGCGCAGAACACGGCGGTGGGGCGGTCGGCGAGGCCGAGCAGCCGGGCCCCGGCGTCGCGGCCCGCGGCGACGTCGAGCCGTTCGGTGGGCAGCTCGCGCAGCGCGTCGGGGCCGAGGCCGGCCTCGGCGAGGGCCTGGAGCGCGCCGATGCGGCGGTCGCGCACCTGGTGCAGGCCGGGCGGTCCGCTGACGTAGGCGATGGAGCGGTGTCCGGCGTCGGCGAGATGGCGTACGGCCAGGGCGCCGCCCGCGACGTCGTCGACGGAGACGGAGCACTCGGTGATGCCCTCGGCGACCCGGTCGACGAGGACGAAGGGGATGCCGTGCCGCCGGAAGGTCTCGATGTTCTGGCCGGTGGCGTCGGCCGGGGTGAGCAGCACGCCGCGCACCCGCTGCTCGGCGAAGAGCGAGAGGTACTCGGCCTCCTCACCGGGGTTCTGGGCGCTGTTGCAGACCATCACGCCGAGGCCGGCGTCGCGGGCGGCCCGTTCGGCGCCGCGGGCCACGTCGACGAAGAAGGGGTTGCCCATGTCGAGGACGAGCAGCCCCATGATCCGGCTGCGGCCGGCGCGCAACTGGCGGGCGGACTCGCTGCGGACGTAGCCGAGCCGGTCGATGGCGGAGAGCACGCGGGCGCGGGTCTCGGTGGCGACGGTGTCCGGCCGGTTGATGACGTTGGAGACGGTGCCCACGGAGACTCCGGCGGCGCGGGCGACGTCCTTGATACCCACGGACTGAGCCATCGGGCGGGGACCTCCAGGGTCGGGCTGGGGAGAGGCGGCGAAGCGCTGACGCGGGCGGCCGCAAGACCTCCCCACAGTAGCCTCGCCGCACCGGCGAACCCCTCAGGCGAGGTGGAAGACCTCGGTGAGCGGCTTCATCGCCTCGTCGGGGCGGGTGCCGTCGAGGGACTCGAAGAGCGGGGACATCTCGGCCTGCCAGCGGGCGTTGACCTCGGTGGCCTCCATGCCGGCCCGGGCGGCGGCGAAGTCCTCGGTCTCCAGGTATCCGACGAGCAGACCGTCGTCCCTGAGGAAGAGCGAATAGTTGTGCCAGCCGGTGGCCGAGAGCGCTTCGCACATCTCGGGCCACACGGCGGCATGGCGTTCGCGGTACTCGGCGAGCTTGTCCTGACGGACCTTGAGCAGGAAACAGACGCGCTGCATGGAGTACCGCTCCTCCGGGGTAGAGCTGATCACCGGCCAGGAACGGTCAGTGGGGTGAAACGGGTAGACAGGCCGGCGGCCGCTACGGTCAGAAGTCGAACTGGTCGATGTTCTTCTTGTCGAAGACGGTCGGCTTGCCGAGGTTGATCACACCGTCCTTGCCGATGGTGTACTCGCCCATGTCGCCGGCCTTGAAGGTCTCGCCCTCCTTGCCGGTGATCTGGCCGGAGGCCAGCGCGACGGAGGTGCGGGCGGCCAGCTCGCCGAGCTTCGCCGGGTCCCACAGCTCGAACGCCTCGACGGTGCCGTTCTTGACGTACTTGCGCATGTCGTTCGGGGTGCCCAGGCCGGACAGCTTGACCTTGCCCTTGTACTTCGAGCCGGACAGGTACTGGGCCGCGGCCTTGATGCCGACCGTGGTCGGGGAGATGATCCCCTTCAGCTTCGGGTGCTCCTGGAGCAGGCCCTGGGTCTGCTGGAAGGACTTCTGCGCGTCGTCGTCACCGTAGGCGACCTTGACGAGCTTGATGTCCTTGTACTTGGGGTCCTCCAGCTCGTCCTTCATGATCTCGATCCAGGCGTTCTGGTTCGTCGCCGTCTGCGCGGCGGACAGGATCGCGATCTCGCCCTTGTAGTCGATCTGCTCGGCGAGGAGCTGGACCTCGGTGCGGCCCAGGTCGTCGGCGGACGCCTGGGAGATGAAGGCGTTGCGGCACTCCGGGTTGGCGTCGGAGTCGTAGGTGACGACCTTGATGTCGTTGGTCATCGCCTGCTTGAGCGCGGTGCACAGCGCGCCCGGGTCCTGCGCGGACACGGCGATCGCGTCGACCTGCTGCTGGGTGAGCGTGTTGACGTAGGAGACCTGGCCCGCGGTGTCGGTGCCGCTGCTGGTGCCGACCTCCTTGTAGCTGGAGCCCAGCTCCTTCAGCGCGACCTCGCCGCCCTTGTCCGCGGTGGTGAAGTACGGGTTGTTGACCTGCTTGGGCAGGAACCCGACGGTCAGGCCCTTCTTGGTGGCGGCGTTCGGGTCGGCCTTGCCGGCCGAGGCCGCCGAGCCGCCCTCGTTCTTCACGTCCTCCTTGGTGGTGCCGCCGCAGGCCGTGACGGCCAGGGCGAGGGAGGTGACCGCGGCGAGGGCCGCACAGCTACGGCGGATCGACGACTTGCGCATGGAGGGTTCCTTCGGGAGACGTGACACGAGGAGAAAAGTCGGTTACGAGGTCGGTGCGGGCGTCTTCGGCACCGGTGGCGGCGGTGCGGCCCGCCGTCCGGCCCGGGCGACGGCGACCTGCCGGGCGACCCGGGGGCCGAGCACGGACAGGACGAGCAGGACGCCGGTGAGGACGGTCTGCGACTGGGCGGAGACGTCCTGGAGGCTCATCACGTTCTGCAGCGCGCCGAGCAGGAAGACACCGGCGACGGCGCCGCCGAGCGTGCCCTTGCCGCCGTCGAAGTCGATGCCGCCGAGCAGGACGGCCGCGACGACGGAGAGTTCCAGGCCGGTGGCGTTGTCGTAGCGGGCGCTGGCGTAGTGCAGGGCCCAGAAGACGCCGGTGAGGGAGGACAGCACGCCGGTGAGCGTGAAGAGGATCAGCTTCTGCCGCTTGACCCGGATGCCGGCGAAGCGCGCGGCCTCCTCGCTGGCGCCGATGGCGAACAGCGCCCGCCCGAACGGGGTGGCGTGCAGCGCGACCACCGCGATGGCGAGCAGCACCAGGAAGGGCAGCAGGGCGTACGGGATGAAGGTGTCACCGAGGCGGCCGGCCGCGAAGTCCAGGTACTGGGTGGGGAAGTCGGTGACCGCGTCGGAGCCGAGCACGATCTGCGCGATGCCCCGGTAGGCGGCGAGGGTGCCGATGGTGACGGCGAGCGAGGGCAGCCCGAGCCGGGTCACCAGCAGGCCGTTGACCAGACCGCAGACCACGCCGAGCAGCAGGCAGATCGGGATGATCACCTCGATCGTCATGCCCTGGTTCCACAGCGCGCCCATCACCGCGCCGGACAGGCCGGCGGTGGAGGCGACCGACAGGTCGATCTCGCCGGAGACGACCAGCAGGGTCATCGGCAGCGCGATCAGCGCGATCGGCAGGGTGTTGCCGACCAGGAACGACAGGTTCAGGGCGTTGCCGAAACCGTCCACGAAGCCGAAGGACAGCAGCACCACGACGATGAGGAGGGCGGCGACCACCGTGTCCCAGCGGACGGCGCGCGTGAGCGTCGAGTCAGCCATGGCGGGCGTTCCTCTTCTTCAGTGCGGTGGCCACGCGCAGCGCGACGATCCGGTCGACCGCGATGGCGAGGATGAGCAGGATGCCGTTGATGGCCATCACCCAGACCGAGCTGACGCCGAGGGCGGGCAGCACGCTGTTGATGGAGGTGAGCAGCAGGGCGCCGAGGGCGGCGCCGTAGACGCTGCCGGAGCCGCCGGTGAAGACCACGCCGCCGACCACGACCGCGCTGACCACGGTCAGCTCGTAGCCGTTGCCGGTGGAGGAGTCGACGTTGCCGAACCGGGCCAGGTAGAGGGCGCCGGCCAGGCCCGCGAGGGCGCCGCAGAAGGTGTAGGCGGCCAGGATCCGCTTGCGCACCGGGATGCCGGCGAGCCGGGCGGCCTCGGGGTTGGAGCCGAGCGCGTACAGCTCGCGTCCGCTGCCGAACTGCTTGAGGTAGTACGCCGTGCCCACCACCACGACCAGGGCGATCAGCGCGAGGTACGGCACGGCGGAGAGGCCGCCGGAGCCGAAGTCGACGAAGCCGTCGGGCAGGTCGGCCGCGGTGATCTGCCGGGAGCCGACCCAGATGGAGTCGATGCCGCGGATGATGTAGAGCGTGCCGAGGGTGACGACCAGCGCCGGCACCTGGCCCAGGCTGACCAGCAGGCCGTTGAGCAGGCCGAAGCCGATGCCCAGCAGGACGGCGAGGATGATGGCGACGACGGGGTTGCCGCCGCCCTGGAGGTAGGTGCCGGCGGCGAACGCGCTGATGCCGAGCGTGGAGCCGACCGACAGGTCGACGTTGCGCGTGATGACGACCAGCGACTGGCCGGTGGCGACCAGGACCAGGATGGTCGCGTTGAGCAGCAGGTCCCGGATGCCCTGTTCGGACAGGAACTCGCTGTTGCCGGCCTGGGTGACGGCGATCATCACCAGGAAGACGACCAGGATGGCCAGTTCCCGCATCTTGAAGATGCGGTCGACCAGCCGGGCGGAGCCCGCCTTGGGCGCCTCGGTGGTCGGGGTGGGGTCGGTCGCGGTCACCGTCATGCGGCGGCCCTCCCGGTGGCTGCTGCCATCACGGTTTCCTCGGTGGCGTCGGTGCGGGCGATCTCGGCGGTCAGCCGGCCCTCGTGCATCACGAGCACGCGGTCGGCCATGCCGAGCACCTCGGGCAGGTCGGAGGAGATCATCAGGACGGCCACGCCGTCGGCGGCCAACTGCGACAGCAGCCGGTGCACCTCGGCCTTGGTGCCGACGTCGATCCCGCGGGTCGGCTCGTCGACGATCAGGACCTTGGGCCCGGTGGCGAGCCACTTGGCGAGGACGACCTTCTGCTGGTTGCCGCCGGACAGGGTGGCGACGGCGTCCGCGATCCGGGCGTACTTGACCTGCAGCTTGACGGCCCAGTCCAGGGAGCGGCTGCGCTCGGCGCCGCGGTCCACCAGACCCGCCTTGCGGGTGGTGCGCAGGCCGGTGAGGCCGATGTTCCGCTCGATGGACATGTCCATCACCAGGCCCTGGGCGCGGCGGTCCTCGGGGACGAGGGCGAGGCCCGCGGCCATGGCCGTGGAGGGGGCGCCGTTGACCAGCGGCTTGCCGTCGATCTCGACCTCCCCGGCGTCCCAGCGGTCGATGCCGAAGACGGCACGGGCGACCTCGGTGCGTCCGGCGCCGACCAGTCCGGCCAGGCCGACGATCTCGCCGCACCGTACGTCGAAGGAGACGTCGGTGAAGACGCCCTCGCGGGTGAGCCGGCGCACGCTGAGGGCGATCTCGCCGGGCGTGACGTCCTGCTTGGGGTACAGCTCCTCCAGGTCGCGGCCGACCATGCGGCGCACCAGGTCGTCCTCGGACATGCCCTCCAGCAGCTCGCTGGCGATCCAGGCACCGTCCCGCAGGGTGGTCACCCGGCGGCAGATCTGGAAGATCTCCTCCAGCCGGTGCGAGATGAAGAGCACGGCGGCGCCCTGTTCGCGCAGGGTGCGCACGACGCCGAAGAGGCGGGCGACCTCGCTGCCGGTGAGGGCGGCGGTCGGCTCGTCCATGATGAGGACCCGGGCGTCGAAGGAGAGCGCCTTGGCGATCTCCACGATCTGCTGGTCGGCGATGGACAGACCGCGGGCCGGCTGGTCGGGGTCGAGGTCGACACCGAGGCGGCGCATCAGGTCCGCCGTGGCGGCGTGGGTGGCCTTGTGGTCGATCCGGCCCAGGGCGCGCCGCGGCTGGCGGCCCATGAAGATGTTCTCGGAGATCGACAGGTCTGGGAAGAGGGTGGGCTCCTGGTAGATGACGGCGATACCCGCGTCGCGGGCGTCACCGGGGCCGTGGAAGACGACGGGCGTACCGTCGAGCAGCACCTGGCCCGCGTCGGGGCGGTGCACCCCGGCGAGTGTTTTGATGAGGGTCGACTTGCCCGCGCCGTTCTCTCCGGCGAGGGCATGCACCTCCCCGGGAAAAAGCTCCAGGGAGACGTCCCGCAGGGCGCGGACCGCGCCGAAGGACTTCGACACGTCCTCTAGCGCGAGAACCGGGGCCGTACCCGTAGTGGACGGGTGGGTCATTGGGGGCTCCTCGACGACGCCGGCGGGACGGCCCCCACAGCGTCGTGAAAGGTTTCAACTTGGTGACCGGGACGTTAGGCAAGTGCGGCATGTCACGTCAATGGGTTTGGGTCGAAAAACTTTCGATAATCAAAGGTCACGAAGGGGTCACGCCATAGAGACAGGCAGCGCCTTGTCGGTCGGAAGGGTTGACACCCCCCGCGAGGACTCATAACTTCGCCATCTGAATCGTTTCACCCACGGTCGTACACAAAGGTTGTTGCGACCCGACCGTTCACAGGAGCCGACGTGACCGACCTCGCCGCGGTGAAGGCCGCGCTGAAGACCCAGGCAGTCGAGACGCCCTCGTGGGCGTACGGGAACTCGGGCACCCGTTTCAAGGTGTTCGCGCAGGCGGGTGTGCCCCGCACCCCGTTCGAGAAGATCGACGACGCGGCGAAGGTGCACGAGTTCACGGGCGCGGCGCCGACCGTCGCCCTGCACATCCCGTGGGACAAGGTGGAGGACTACGCCGCGCTGGGCAAGCACGCCGGGGAACGCGGCGTGAAGATCGGCGCGATCAACTCCAACACCTTCCAGGACGACGCCTACAAGCTCGGCAGCGTCTGCGCCCCGGACCCGGCGGTGCGCCGCAAGGCGGTGGACCACCTGCTGGAGTGCGTCGACGTCATGGACGCCACCGGGTCCAGGGATCTGAAGCTGTGGTTCGCCGACGGCACCAACTACCCCGGCCAGGACGACATCCGCGGGCGCCAGGACCGGCTGGCCGAGGCGCTGGCCGAGGTCTACCGGCGGCTCGGCGACGACCAGCGGATGCTCCTGGAGTACAAGTTCTTCGAGCCCGCCTTCTACCACACCGACGTGCCGGACTGGGGCACGGCCTACGCGCACTGCCTGAAGCTGGGTGAGAAGGCGCAGGTCGTGGTCGACACCGGGCACCACGCGCCGGGCACCAACATCGAGTTCATCGTGGCGACGCTGCTGCGCGAGGGGAAGCTCGGCGCGTTCGACTTCAACTCCCGCTTCTACGCGGACGACGACCTGATGGTCGGCGCGGCCGACCCGTTCCAGCTCTTCCGGATCATGTACGAGGTGATCCGCGGCGGCGGCTTCACCGCCGAGACCGCGTTCATGCTGGACCAGTGCCACAACATCGAGGCGAAGATCCCGGCGATCATCCGTTCGGTGCTCAACGTCCAGGAGGCCACGGCCAAGGCGCTGCTGGTGGACCGGGACGCGCTGGCCGCCGCGCAGGCCGACGGGGACGTGCTGGAGGCCAACGCGGTGGTGATGGACGCCTACAACACGGACGTGCGGCCGCTGCTGCGCGAGGTGCGCGAGGAGATGGGGCTCGACCCCGAGCCGCTCAAGGCGTACAAGGCGTCCGGGTGGGGCGAGAAGATCGTCGCCGAGCGGGTGGGCGGCGAGCAGGCCGGGTGGGGCGCGTAAGCGTCCGCCGGGCAGCGACCGGCCGCGGACCGTACGCGGCCGGCCGTGCCCACGCGGCGAGGCCGCACACCGACACCGTCTCCTCCCCGCGCCCCTGAGGGGCGCCTCCCCTCCCCCGCCCTCGTACACCCCCGTTCGAAAAGGACTGCACACCATGGCTCCCCACCCCGAGGCCGAGGCCCTGCTCGCCCGTTCGCGGCGGCTCGGTTCCGATCCCCGCAACACCAACTACGCCGGCGGCAACACCTCCGCCAAGGGCACCGAGACCGACCCCGTCACCGGTGGTGACGTGGAGCTGATGTGGGTCAAGGGGTCCGGTGGCGACCTCGGCACGCTCACCGGGGCGGGACTCGCCGTGCTGCGGCTGGACCGGATGCGCGCGCTCCAGGACGTCTACCCCGGCGTCGAGCGCGAGGACGAGATGGTCGCCGCGTTCGACTACTGCCTGCACGGCAAGGGCGGCGCCGCCCCTTCCATCGACACCGCGATGCACGGTCTGGTGGAGGCCGCGCACGTCGACCACCTGCACCCCGACTCCGGCATCGCCCTGGCCTGCGCGGCCGACGGCGAGAAGCTGACCGCCGAGTGTTTCGGCGACTCGGTGGTCTGGGTGCCGTGGCGGCGGCCCGGCTTCCAGCTCGGCCTGGACATCGCGGCCGTGAAGAAGGCCAACCCGCGGGCGATCGGCTGCATCCTCGGCGGCCACGGCATCACCGCCTGGGGTGACACCTCCGAGGAGTGCGAGCGCAACTCGCTGCACATCATCCGCACCGCGGAGACGTTCCTCGCCGAGCGCGGCAAGGCCGAGCCGTTCGGCGGCCCGCTGGAGGGTTACGCGCCGCTGGCCGAGGCCGAGCGCCGGGACCGGGCGGCGGCGCTGGCGCCGTACGTGCGCGCCCTCGCCTCCCAGGACCGGCCGCAGGTCGGGCACTTCACCGACGCCGACGTGGTGCTGGACTTCCTCGCCCGCGCCGAGCACCCGAGGCTGGCGGCGCTGGGCACCTCCTGCCCCGACCACTTCCTGCGCACCAAGGTCCGCCCGCTGGTCCTGGACCTGCCGGCGACCGCGTCCCTGGAGGAGTCGGTCGCACGCCTCAAGGAACTGCACACCGAGTACCGCGCGGAGTACGCCGCCTACTACCAGCGGCACGCCGAGCCCGGCTCCCCCGCGATGCGCGGCGCCGACCCGGCGATCGTGCTGGTCCCGGGCGTGGGCATGTTCAGCTTCGGCAAGGACAAGCAGACCGCGCGGGTGGCGGGCGAGTTCTACGTCAACGCGGTCAACGTGATGTGCGGGGCCGAGGCGGTCTCCACGTACGCGCCGATCGAGGAGTCGGAGAAGTTCCGCATCGAGTACTGGGCGCTGGAGGAGGCCAAGCTCCAGCGGATGCCGAAGCCGAAGGCGCTGGCGACCCGGGTGGCGCTGGTGACCGGCGCGGGCAGCGGCATCGGCAAGGCGATCGCGCACCGGCTGGTCGCCGAGGGCGCCTGCGTGGTGATCGCGGACCTCGACGGCGCCAACGCCGCCGCGGTCGCCGAGGAGCTGGGCGGCGCGGACAAGGCCGTCGCGGTGACGGTCGACGTCACCTCCGAGGAGCAGATCGCCGCGGCGTTCAAGGCGGCGGCGCTGGCCTTCGGCGGTGTGGACCTGGTCGTGAACAACGCCGGCATCTCCATCTCCAAGCCGCTCCTGGAGACGTCCGCGAAGGACTGGGACCTCCAGCACGACATCATGGCCCGCGGTTCCTTCCTCGTCTCGCGCGAGGCGGCCCGGGTGATGATCGCGCAGGAACTGGGCGGCGACATCGTCTACATCGCCTCCAAGAACGCCGTCTTCGCCGGCCCGAACAACATCGCCTACTCCGCCACCAAGGCCGACCAGGCCCACCAGGTGCGGCTGCTCGCGGCCGAGCTGGGCGAGCACGGCATCCGGGTCAACGGGGTCAACCCCGACGGCGTGGTGCGCGGTTCGGGCATCTTCGCGGGCGGCTGGGGCGCCAAGCGTGCCGCCGTCTACGGCGTCGAGGAGGACAAGCTGGGCGAGTTCTACGCGCAGCGGACCATCCTCAAGCGCGAGGTGCTGCCCGAGCACGTGGCCAACGCCGTGTTCGCGCTGACCGGTGGCGAGCTGACCCACACCACCGGTCTGCACGTCCCGGTGGACGCCGGCGTCGCCGCCGCGTTCCTGCGATGAGCACCGTGAAGTCCTACGCCGCGGTCGACCTGGGCGCCTCCAGCGGGCGTGTCATGGTCGGCCGCGTCGGCCCCGGCTCGCTGGAGCTGTCCGAGGCGCACCGCTTCCCCAACCGGCCGGTACGGGTGCCCGAGGGGCTGCGGTGGGACGTGCTCGGGCTGTACCGGGGAGTGCTGGACGGCCTGCGGGCGGCCGGGCAGGTCGCCTCCGTCGGCGTGGACAGCTGGGCCGTGGACTACGGCCTGCTGGACGCCGACGGGGCGCTGCTCGGCAACCCGGTGCACTACCGCGACGCCCGCACCGAGGGCGTCGCGGAGAAGGTGTGGGCGACGCTGCCGGCCGAGGAGCTGTACGCGGCGACCGGCCTGCAGTACGCGCCGTTCAACACGCTGTACCAGTTGGCCGCCGCCCGTGACACGGCCCAACTGGCCGCGGCGCGCCGGCTGCTGCTGGTGCCGGACCTGCTGACGTACTGGCTCACCGGTGAGCTGGGCACGGAGCTGACCAACGCCTCCACCACCCAGCTCGTCGACCCGCGCACCCGCGACTGGGCGCACGGCGTCGCCGGCCGGCTCGGCATCGACCTCGGTCTCTTCCCGCCGCTGCGCCTGCCCGGCGACCCGGCGGGCGTACTGCGGCCCGAGGTGCTCCAGGAGACCGGGCTGACCGGTCCGGTACCGGTGACCGCGGTCGGCTCGCACGACACCGCCTCCGCGGTGGCCGCCGTCCCCGCCACGGACGGGCGGTTCGCCTACATCTGCACCGGCACCTGGTCGCTGGCCGGCCTGGAGCTGTCCGCGCCGGTGCTGACCGAGGAGAGCCGCGCCGCCAACTTCACCAACGAGCTGGGGCTGGACGGCACCGTCCGGTACCTGCGCAACATCATGGGCCTGTGGCTGCTCCAGGAGTGCGTGCGCGCCTGGGGCGACCCGGACCTCGGTGAGCTGCTGCGCGCGGCGGCCGAGGTGCCGGCGCTGCGGTCGGTGGTGGACGCGGGCGACGCGGCGTTCCTCGCGCCGGGCCGGATGCCGGAGCGGATCGCCGAGGCGTGCCGCGCCTCGGGGCAGCCGGTGCCGTCCTCCCCCGCCGAGACCACCCGGTGCATCCTGGACTCCCTGGCGCTCGCCCACCACGCGGCGGTCGAGGAGGCCCAGCGCCTCGCCGACCACCCGGTCGACGTCGTGCACATCGTGGGCGGCGGCACCCGCAACACGCTGCTGTGCCAGCTCACCGCGGACGCCTGCGGGCTGCCGGTGGTGGCGGGGCCGACGGAGGCCGCGGCCCTCGGCAACGTCCTGGTGCAGGCGCGGGCGGACGGTCTGGTCGGCGATCTCGCCGGCATGCGCGACCTGCTGGCGCGCACCCAGGCCCCGACCCGCTACGAGCCGCGCGGGGACACCGCGCGCTGGCGTCAGGCCGCGGCCCGGCTCACCGGCCGGTGACCGGGGTCTGCCCCGTCGCCCGCCCCGCGCACTACCCTTTTTCCGTCCGATGATCAACACCTAGGAGCCGCGATGCGTGTCGCTCTGTTCCTGACCTGCGTCAACGACACGCTCTACCCGGACACCGGCCGGGCCGTGGTGAAGCTGTTGACCAGGCTGGGCGTCGAGGTCGACTTCCCCATGGGCCAGACCTGCTGCGGGCAGGCGCACTACAACACCGGCTACCGCCACGAGGCGGAGCCGCTGGCCCGGCACTACTCCGAGGTCTTCAAGGACTACGAGGCGATCGTGACGCCGTCGGGGTCGTGCGGGGCGATGGTGCGGGAGCTGTACCCGAGGATGGGCGAACGGGCGCGGGCGGAGGGCCGCGGGGACACCCTCGCGGCCACCCTGGCGCCCGTGGTGCCGCGTACGTACGAGCTGACCGAGTTCCTGGTGGACGTGCTCGGTGTGACGGACGTCGGCGCCTACTACCCGCACACGGTGACCTACCACCCCACCTGCCACGGGCTGCGCTCCCTCGGCCTCGGGGAACGGCCGCTCGATCTGCTGCGGGCGGTGCGGGGGCTGGACCTGGTGGAGCTGCCGGGCGCCGAGGAGTGCTGCGGGTTCGGCGGCACCTTCGCCGTCAAGAACAGCGACGTCTCCACCGCGATGGGCCGGGACAAGGTGCGCAACGCCGAGTCGACGGGCGCCGAGGTGCTCTGCGCGGCCGACAACTCGTGTCTGATGCACATCGGCGGCACCATGACGCGGCTGCGCACCGGCATGCGGTCGGTGCACATCGCCGAGATCCTGGCGAGCACGGAGGAGGAACCGGCGGCATGAGCGGCACGTTCGTAGGAATGCCCGGATTTCCCCCGCCCGCCCACCCGGCCTTCCCGAAGGCGGCGCGCGAGGCGGTCCACAACAAGACGCTGCGCGGGAATCTCCGCCACGCCACGCACACCATCCGCGCCAAGCGGGCGGCGGCCGTCGCGGAGGTCTCCGACTGGGCGGAGCTGCGCGAGGCCGGCAAGCGGATCAAGGACCACACGCTGCGCCACCTCGACACCTATCTGGTGCGGGTCGAGGAGGCGGTCACGGCGGCCGGCGGCACCGTGCACTGGGCGGCCGACGCCGACGAGGCCAACGCCATCGTGACCCGCCTGGTGCGGGAGACCGGCGAGCGCGAGGTCGTCAAGGTCAAGTCGATGGCCACCCAGGAGATCGGGCTCAACGAGGCCTTGGAGGCGGCGGGCATCGCCGCCTACGAGACCGATCTGGCCGAACTGATCGTGCAGTTGGGCAAGGACCGGCCCTCGCACATCCTGGTGCCGGCCATCCACCGCAACCGCGGCGAGATCCGGGACATCTTCGCCCGCGAGATGAGCGAGTGGGGCCGGCCGGCCCCCGAGGGCCTCACCGACACGCCCGCCGAACTCGCCGAGGCCGCCCGGCTGCACCTGCGGGAGAAGTTCCTGCGCGCCAAGGTGGGCGTCTCCGGCGCCAACTTCGTGGTCGCCGAGACCGGCACGCTGGTGGTGGTCGAGTCCGAGGGCAACGGCCGGATGTGCCTGACCCTGCCCGAGACGCTGATCTCGGTCGTCGGCATCGAGAAGATCGTGCCGACCTGGCAGGACCTGGAGGTCTTCCTCCAGACCCTGCCCCGTTCCTCCACGGCCGAGCGGATGAACCCGTACACCTCGACCTGGACCGGCACCACCGACGGGGACGGGCCGAGCACCTTCCATCTGGTGCTCCTCGACAACGGCCGCACCGACACCCTCGCCGACGAGGTCGGCCGCCAGGCGCTGCGCTGCATCCGCTGCTCGGCCTGCCTGAACGTCTGCCCGGTGTACGAGCGGGCGGGCGGCCACGCCTACGGGTCGGTGTACCCGGGCCCGATCGGCGCCATCCTCAGCCCGCAACTGCGTGGCACGGGCAGCGAGATCGACGCCTCCCTGCCGTACGCGTCCTCGCTGTGCGGCGCCTGCTACGAGGTCTGCCCGGTCGCCATCGACATCCCCGAGGTGCTGGTGCATCTGCGGGAGCGGGTGGTGCAGGGCGGGGAGGCGACCCGGCAGGGCAGCAAGGTGGTCCTGAAGCCGGCCAAGGGACACGCCGCGGAGCGGGCGGCGATGCGGGCCGCGCAGTGGGCGTTCGGGCATCCGGGCGTCCTGCGCACCGGCCAGCGGCTGGCCTCGCGCACCCGCCGGTTCCATCCGCGCACCCTGCCCGGTCCGGGCCGGGCGTGGACGGGGACCAGGGAGCTGCCGCAGGTGCCCGCGGAGCCGTTCCGGGACTGGTGGCAGCGCACGCGGGGTGGGAAGGACACGGTCAAGTGAGCAGCAGGGAACGGATTCTGGGCCGGGTGCGGCGCGCCCTGGCGGACGTGGAGCGGGACGAGGTGCCGTACGCCCAGGCGGTCCCCCGGGACTATCTGCGGGAGCACGGCACGGGCGGTGCGCGGGAGACGGTGGAGCTGCTGGCCGAGAACCTGGCGGACTACCGGGCGCTCGTGCACCGCTGCACCGCTGACGAGCTGGCGTCGGTGATCGCCGGGCTGCTGGCCGGGCACGGCTCGAAGTCGGTGGCCGTGCCGCCGGGCCTGGACGCCACCTGGCTCGCGGCGACCGGGATCACCCGGGTCGCGGACCGGGCCGACGGCACCGCCCAGGAGCTGGACGGCGTCGACAGTGTGGTCACGGCCTGCGCGGTGGCGATCGCCGAGACCGGCACGATCGTGCTGGACGGCTCGCCCGACCAGGGCCGCCGCCGCCTCACGCTCGTACCCGACCACCACATCTGTGTGGTGCGGGTGCCGGAGCAGGTCGTCTCCTCCGTCCCGCAGGGCCTCGAACGCCTCGACCCGGCCCGTCCGCTGACCTGGATCTCCGGTCCGTCGGCGACCAGCGACATAGAGCTGGACCGGGTCGAGGGGGTGCACGGCCCGCGCACCCTGGAGGTGGTGCTGGTGGGCGCTCGGCCCGGCGGCGAGGTCACCTCGTCGCGTCCGGAGGGCAGCCGGTAGCAGGCGGGGCCGTCCGCGAAGCCCGGGGACGTCACCGGCCCTGCACTCCTGCCTCCGCTCCCGAGGCCGGTGCGGCCCGCGCCGGGGTGGCGCTGGGTACACCCCGTGATACGGGTACTGCGCCCCGTGTGCCCCGGCCGCCGTCTCCGTAGCTTCTTGGCACGGGGCACAGGGCGTGCCGCGGGGAGGGTGATGACGATGTTCCGTACCGGTTCGCACAGGAGGCGCGAGACGGGACCCGCCGCCCCTGAGGCGCTGCGTCTGGTCGAGGTCACCAAGAGATACGGGACCGGCGGCGGCGCGGTGACCGCGCTGGACGGTGTGACGCTCGGCCTGGAACGCGGCACCTTCACGGCGGTGATGGGGCCGTCCGGCTCGGGCAAGTCCACGCTGCTGCAGTGCGCGGCGGGTCTCGACCGGCCGGACAGCGGCGTCGTGCGGGTGGACGGCACCGAGCTGACCGGTGGCAGCGAGACGGAGCTGACCAGGTTCCGGCGCGGCCGGGTGGGGTTCGTCTTCCAGCAGTACAACCTGCTGGAGACGCTGACCGTCGCGCAGAACACGGTGCTGCCGCTGAAGCTGGCCGGGCGGCGCGTCGAGCGGGGGCGGGCCCGGGAGGTGCTGACCTCGGTGGGGCTCGGCGACCGGCTCGGCCACCGCCCCGACCAGCTCTCCGGCGGTCAGCGGCAACGGGTGGCGATCGCGCGGGCGCTGGTCACCGAGCCCCGGGTGCTCTTCGCGGACGAGCCGACGGGCGCGCTGGACACCCGCAGCGCCCGGCAGGTGCTGCGGCTGCTCCAGGACGTGGTGCGGGTGCACGGCCGGACCGTGGTGATGGTGACGCACGACCCGGTCGCCGCCGGTTACGCCGACTCGGTCGTCTTCCTGGCGGACGGCCGGCTCGCCGGGCGGACGGACGCGCCGACACCGGACGCGGTCGCCGAGCGGCTGGCGCACCTGGGCGACGAGACGACGGCGGGGGTGTGAGCGATGTTCGTCCTGTCCCTGCGGTCGGTCCGGCACCGGCCCGGACGGTTCCTCGCGACCCTGCTGTCCGCGTTCCTCGGCGCGGTGGTCGTGATGGCGTTCAACTCGATGCACGACACCGCGGCCGGCGAGGGCGTCGATCCGGTGAGCGCGCGGACGCTCGGCCTGTCGGCCGGGGTCGTGGGAGGTTACGGGAGCCTGCTGGTGTTCTTCGCGGTCGCCTCGACACTGACCGTCAACGTGCGTCAGCGCGCCCGTGAACTGGAGCTGCTGCGCTGCTCGGGGGCGACCCCGGCGCAGCTCCGGTGGCTGGTCGTGGGCGAGGCGGCGCTGATGGCGCTGGCGGGCGCCGCGCTGGCGGTCGGCCCGGCGGTGCTCGGCGGGCGGGCGCTGCTGTCGGTGTTCCAGGACAGCGGCCAGGTCGCGGAGTCGGTGGAGTTCGTCTTCGGTCCGGTCGCGCTGGCCTCCGGTGCGGGCAGCACGCTGCTCGCGGCGGCGGGCGCCGCGTTCCTCGCGGTGCGGCGGGCGGCCCGGCGCGGTGGGCGGCCGGCCCGGGCGCGGCGGTTCCTGGTCCCGGCGGCGCTGGTGGCCGGCGCGGCGTCCGTGTGCTCCACGTTCGCCTTCTCCGCGACGGACGAGGCGCTGATGGCGCCGGCGGTGTACGGGGCGATCCTGCTGTCGGTGGGGTTCGCGCTGCTGGCGCGGCGGCTGCTGACGGCGGTGGCCGACCGGCTGCCGCTGCGCGGGGCGAGCGGCTGGCTGGCCGTGCGCAATCTGCGCGAGCGCGCCGAGCACCTGGCCGGGATCCTGATGTCGCTGATCCTGTTCACGGCCGTGTCCACGGCGACGCTCACCATGCAGGGCGTGGAGAGCGACGCCGTCGCGGCCTCGGGCCTGGTGAAGTCGGTCGACGCCAAGAACCTGGAGACGCTCAACCTCACGGTGGTCGGCGTCATCGCGGTCTTCGTCTGCGTCATGCTGGTCAACTCGCTGTACGCGGCGACGACGTACCGGGCCCGCGAGTTCGGGCAGCAGCGGCTCGCGGGCGCGACGCCGGGGCAGGTGCTGGGCACGGTCGGGGTCGAGGGGGTGCTGCTGACGGTGACGGGCGTGCTGTGCGGCACGGTGGCCGCGCTGGCGGGGATCGTGCCGTTCACGCTGGTCCGGGGCGACGCGGTGCTGCCGGACGGGTTCCTCGGCATCTGGCTCACCATGGCGGGGGTCGCGGCGGCGGTGACGCTGGGGACCAGTCTGGCGACGGCCCGGCGAGTGCTGCGCACCCCGGCGGTGGACGCGGTCACCCTGGCGGCGTGAGGACGGCCCGGCGGGGACCGCGGCGGGCCGTCCGGCCGTGCTCGTCAGGCTCCGGGCTCAGCGGGCCGGCTCGGCCCGGGTGAACCGGTAGCCGGTGAAGTCGCGGAGGCGGACGTATCCGAGGCGCTGGTAGAGGGCGTTGCTGGTGGGGTTGGCCGGGTCGGCGTACAGGACGACGTCCGTCGCGCCCGCGTCCAGCGCGGCCCGGCTCACCGCGGCGGTCACGGCGCCCGCGTAGCCGCGGCCCCGGAAGGGCGCCGCGGTGGAGACCGGGTCCACCCGGACCATGCCGCCGACCATCGGCGTCGCGCCCGCCATGGCGACGGGGGTGCCGTCCGGGGTCTCCCAGAAGGTGAAGTGCTTGTCCGCGAAACGCGTGTCGGCCCAGCGGCCGGCGTCGAGGGCGTCGAGGGAGACCCGCTCGTCGACGTCGGCGCAGAACGCACGGCACCAGCGCACCACTTGTTCATGGTCCCGCCCGCCCGCGACCCGGCCCCGGCCGTCCGGGTGCGGCCGGGGCGGGGTGAGGGTGCCCAGGCGGTAGAGGTGCGTCCGCCAGAAGGGAACCGGCGCCGCGCCCGTGTGCCGCTGCCATGCCCCGGCGAAGGCGGTGGCGGTGTCGTGGTCGGCGATGACGCCGCGGGGCTGGTGGCCGAGGCCGGTCAGGTGGGCGGCGAGGGTGGCGGCCCGCTCGGCCGCAAGGGGCGTGAGGCTCAGGTAGCCGCGTCGGGTGCGGTAGCAGACGGCGCGGATGACGCCGTCCGCCTCCAGCCGGCCGAAGGCGCCGGCTTCGGGGCCGGACGGCTCCGGACCGCGGCCGCGCGGTCTTTCGAGGTCCGTCAGCAGCGTGTTGTGCAGGGCGGGGCGCGAGCGCAGGAAGTCTCCGGCTCGGGCGTGGAAGTCGTCGAGGTCTTCGGTGAGGTGCCACTCGTCGGGACGCATGCCGCATGATCCCCGACGCGGCCCGGCGCGGGTGCCCGTCCGGTCGGAGTCCGGCCACCGCGCCGTGACCCGCACACCCCCGTCGGCCGCGGGGATGCGCGGGTCCGTGCGCGGTGGTGCCCGGTTCGGTGCGCGGCGGTACTCAGTCGGCCCTGGCGTACTCCTGCGCCATGCTCCCCGCGAAGTCGTGCATGATCACCTGTTCGTCGCCTGTCGGTGCCCGCGAGCGGAGCGACCGACTCCGACCAGCGCCAGCCCGGTTCCCGGTCCCCACGGGACGCCACGAGCGTCCCGGTGGCCGCACGAGCATCACGGGGCGGCACGAGCGTCACGGGGCGGCACGAGCGTCACGGGGCGGCACGAGCGTCACGGGGCGGCACGGGCGAGCGTCCGGCCCCGCCTGTCCATCGTCCGCCCGTCGAGCGGGTACCGCCATCCGGGTGAGATTCCCGGGCGGGACGCGCCGGGCCGGAGGTACGGCGTTTCCCCCGGTGACCACGAAGGCGTACCGCCTCCTGTGTGATCACCCCGCAAGCCCTGACCGTTTCACGCGTTTTGTCTGCTTAGCATGCATGGTCCGCGTGCGCGAGCCGGCGTCGGCGCCGGCGGCTCCCCGTGCCGTCCGCCTTCCACCGCCCGCGCCGCCCGTCCCGTACGAGAGGACCCACATGGCGTTCCCGGGCCGTCCCCGCGCACTGGCCGAGCATGCCTTCTCCCCGCACGACGCCGTGCTGGGCGCCGCCGCCCGGCAGCTCGGCCGCCGGCGCTTCCTCACGGTCACCGCGGCCGCCGCCGCCCTCGCCTTCTCCACCAACCTGCCGGCCCGCGGTGCCGCCGCCGCGAGCGAGATGGACTCCGCACGGATCACCGACGACCCGTTCACGCTCGGCGTCGCCTCCGGGGACCCGCTGCCGGACTCGGTCCTGCTGTGGACCCGGCTCGCGCCGGAGCCGTTCACCGAGGGCGGCGGGCTCGGCCAGCAGCGCGTGGCGGTGGAGTGGGAGGTGTCCCTCGACGAGTACTTCGCCGCCGTCGTCCGGCGCGGCACCGCCCTGGCCTATCCGGAGTACAGCCACAGCGTGCACGTCGACGTCAAGGGACTGGACCCGGACAGCGTCTACCACTACCGGTTCCGGGCGGGGGCCTACCTCAGCCCCGCGGGCCGTACCCGCACCGCGCCCGAGCCGGGCGCCGCCCCCGCCTCGCTGCGGCTGGCCGCCGTCGCCTGCCAGGCGTACCAGGACGGCTACTACACCGTGCACCGGCACCTCGCCGAGACCGACGTCGACGTGGTGTTCCACCTCGGCGACTACCTGTACGAGTACGCGGTGAACTCGGCGGGCGGCGAACGCCGGTACACCGACATCACGCTGCCCGACGTCTTCAACCGCGAGACCATGACCCTGGCCGACTACCGCTTGCGCTACGCCCTGTACAAGAGCGACGCCGACCTGCGGGCGGCCCACGCCGCCCACCCGTTCGTCGTCACCTGGGACGATCACGAGACGGAGAACAACTACGCCGGGGCCGTCCCCGAGAACGACGTGCCGCCGGACCAGTTCCTGGTCCGCCGCGCCGCCGCCTACCGCGCCTACTGGGAGCACCAGCCGCTGCGCGCCGCCCAGCTCCCCCAGGGCCCCGACGCCCTGCTGTACCGGCGGCTGCACTGGGGCACGCTCGCCCAGTTCGACATTCTCGACACCCGCCAGTACCGCTCCGACCAGGCGTACGACGACCGGCCGCACGCCCCGGGCGCCGAGTCCGACGACCCGGCGCGCACCCTGACCGGCGCCGCCCAGGAACGCTGGCTGCTCGACGGCTGGAACGCCTCCGGCGCGCTGTGGAACGTGATGCCGCAGCAGGTGACGTTCTCCCAGCGGAAGTTCGACCTGACCGCCGACGCCCGCGTGTCGATGGACGCCTGGGACGGCTACCGCGCCTCCCGGGGCCGGCTCGTCGCCGGCGCCAGGGCCGCCGGCGTCGACAACTGGATGATCCTCACCGGTGACGTGCACGTCTCCTACGCCTTCGACGTCAAGGAGAACTTCGACGACCCGGACTCCGCGACCGTCGGCACGGAGCTGACCTGCACCTCCGTCGCCAGCGGCAAGGACGGCGAGGACCGGCCCGACGTGTGGGACACCTACATGAAGGCCAACCCGCACATGAAGTTCTTCAACGCCCGGCGCGGCATGGCCGTGGTGGAGATGGGCCGTCAGTCGGCCAAGGTGGACTTCAGGACGGTCGCCGCCATCTCCACCCCCGGCGCCGCCCTCACCACCGCGGCCTCCTTCGTCACCGAGGCCGGCGCGCCGGGCCTGAAACCGGCGTGAACCGCCCGGCACCCCTCGACCCGCACCCCTCGGCCCGCGCCCCTCGGCCCGCGCCCCTCGGCCCGCGCCCCTCGGCCGGCCGCCGTCACCCGTTCGCCGTCCCCCAAAGCGCGAACCTCGCGGGCACCGCGCATCAAGGGGGTGAAATCCGGCAAGGGTTAGGACTTTCGCATTCCTCTCAAGGAGGCACATCGCATGGTCGGCAGACATGCCACGGCCCGCCGCCGCGCCGCGTTCACCGCGCTCGGCGCCCTCGTCCTGACCGCCGCCGTCCCCTCGGCCGCGTCGGCGGGGCCGCCGCCCGCACCGGGGCCGCTGCCCACCGCCGCCCAGACGCTCGGCGCCGACCGCCCCTCGGCCCAGGTGCTGCGCGCGCTCGAACGCGACCTGGGGCTGACCTCGGACCAGGCGGCGGCCCGGCTGGTCAACGAGGCCGAGGCGGGCACCCGCGCCGGCCGGCTCCGCAACACCCTGGGGACGCGCTTCGCGGGTGCCTGGGTGAGCGGCGCGACCTCGGGGCAGCTCACCGTCGCCACCACCGACGCCTCCCAGGTGGCCGCCGTCCGGGCGCAGGGCGCGCACGCGACGGTCGTCCGCAGGTCCCTCACCGACCTGGGGGCCGTCAAGGCGAAGCTGGACGCCGCGGCCCGGCGGTCGGCCGGCCCGGACACCCCGGTCCGGTACGTCGACGTGGCGGCCAACCGGGTCGTCGTCCAGGCCACCAGCGAGTCGGCCGGCCGGGCCTTCGTCAGGGCGGCCGGGGTCGCGGCGGGCGACGTGGGCGTGCGGGTCTCGGCCAACCGGCCGCGGCTGCTGGCCGACATCGTCGGCGGTGATCCGTACTACGTCGACGGCGAGGCCCGCTGTTCCGTCGGCTTCTCCATCACCAGGGACCAGGAACAGGGGTTCGTCTCGGCCGGTCACTGCGGCGGGCCGGGGTCCGTGACGACCGGCGTGGACAGAAGCGCGCAGGGCGTGTTCAGGGCGTCCACGTTCCCCGGCAGGGACATGTCGTGGGTGGCGGTCAACGCCGAGTGGACGGCGACCCCGTCGGTGAAGGGTGAGGGCGAGGAGAAGGTGCAGGTCGCCGGTTCGGTGCAGGCGCTGGTGGGCGCGTCGGTGTGCCGCTCCGGGTCCACCACGGGCTGGCACTGCGGCACCATCGAGCAGTTCGACGCGAGCGTCGACTACGCCGAGGGCACCGTCGACGGCCTGACCCGGACCACGGTGTGCGCCGAACCCGGTGACTCCGGCGGTCCGTTCGTCGCCGGGGCCCAGGCCCAGGGCGTCACCTCCGGTGGTTCCGGCGACTGCGCGAGCGGCGGAACGACGTTCTTCCAGCCGGTCAACCCGGTCCTGGCGGACTACGGTCTCACCCTGAGGACGAACGCGGCGCCGGCCACCCTGCCCGCCCCGGCGGACGAGAACGCGGCCGAGGGCTGGACGCCGGGGCGGGTCTATCCGGCCGGGGCCGCGGTGACCCACGCCGGCGGGCGCTACCAGAGCCTGCGGGACCACCAGGCGCAGAACTCCTGGGCGCCGGAGAGCACGCCCGCGCTGTGGCAGCGGATGTGACGGGCGGCTGACGGTCCGCCGACGGCCCGCCGCCACGGGCCGTCGGCCGGAGCGGGTGGTCAGCCTTCGAGGAGGAGGGCGTAGGCGCCGGCGACGAACGGGTCGCGGGCGCGGAAGCGACGGGTGCACACCGCCGCCAGGGCCGTCCCGGTGTCCGGGCGGAAGCCGAGGAACGCCTGCTGGCCGAAGGTGGCGCCGCTGTGGAAGTACATCGGCCCGCCGTCGGTGGGGTGCCGGAACCACGCCACGGTGTGCACATGGCGGTGCCCCAGCCCCCGGCGCAGTACGGGCACCCGGACGGCCCGCAGGGCGTCCGCGACCGGTGACGTCCCCGGGTCGAGGTGGGCTTCGAGGAACGTGAGCAGGTCGTGCGGGGTGGCACGGACGGCGCCGGCGGCCGTGAAGCCGCCCACGTCGAGAGCGGGCACCGGGGTACGGCCGTCCTTGCCGTGGCCGGTGGCGTCCGTCCCGGGGCCCACCGGGCGCAGACCGGTGGCGCCGAGGCCGAGCGGGCGCAGTACGTGCGCGTCGAGCAGGTCCTCCCAGGCGGTGCCGGTGACCGCGGCGACGGCGTGGCCGAGCACCGAGACGCCGAAGTTGGAGTAGCGCCACCGGGTGCCGGGCCGCCGGCGCGGGCGGTGGCGCAGGAACGCCTCGGTCACCAGGGCGGCGGGATACCGGCCGTAGGGATTGGTGTGCCAGGCGGACCCGGCACGGGCGCGGAGGCCCGGCGGCAGGGCGGGCAGTCCGGAGGTGTGCGTGATGAGGTGGGCGAGCGTCACCGGGTCGGGACCGGGGTGGCTGCCGGGGTCCAGGCAGGCGGCGGCGGGTTCGCCGCCGGTCAGCACGCCCTGCCGGATCAGTCGGGCGAAGAGCAGTCCGGTGAACGTCTTGGACGCCGACCCCAGCTCGTGACGCAGATCCTCGCGCGGGACGCCGGGGGGCGGTGCGGTACCGCCGGTACGGACCGTGCGGCGGCCGTGGCGGGAGAGGGCGAAGACGGCGTCGGGCGCGTCGGCCGCGTCGACGGCGGCCGCCAGCCGCTCCGCCAGGTCCCGGTGCTGTCGTTCCTCCAGGTCGCGGTCCGGTCGTTCTTCCAGGTCGCGGTCCGGTCGTCGGGCCGGGTGCCCCGCGGCGCCCTCGTGGCGCGCCGCGGGCGGGCCGCCGGAGTCCTCCGCGTCGGCGGGTGTGCCCGGCCAGGGTGCGACGGCGGCGGTCACGCGGTGCTCCGCGACAGTTCGGTGAGGGTGCGGGAGGTGGCCAGCGCGGAGGCGAAGGCGGCGACCAGCGTCGAGTGGTAGACGACGTCGAAGACCTCCTCCGGGTCGCCCTCGGGCATGGTGCGGATGGCGGGCATGGCGCCGTCGGGCCGCTGGACCGCGGCGAACGCCTCCCAGGCCCGCTCGTCGAAGGTGGGCGCGGGCAGGCAGGCGTCGACCACGAGGAGTTCGCCGAGCAGGTCCCAGCGCTCCAGGTCCAGCCAGTCGTCGATCCAGACCGGCAGCCAGGTCGCGAGGTAGTCGGCGATGCGGGGCGGCAGCCCGCCCGGCTTCTCGCCCCAGTCGGTGAGGTGGAAGACCACATGGGTGATGTCGTAGGCGATGTGGCCCTCGACGGTCCAGGGTTCGGGGGTGTGGGCCAGCCAGGTACCGGCGAGCGCCTCGGCCTCGGGCGGGCGGGGGGTGAGGCCGTAGCGGCGCTGGAACGCGCAGAGGCCGAGTTTGCGGGTGGGGGTCGTCTCGAACGCCGCCCAACTGTCCAGCCGGTGGTTGACGGCGGCGGCCCGTTCCACCTCGGGCTGGCTGTGACCCAGTTCCTTGAAGGCCACGTAGACCTCGAAGGGGATCGGCGAGATCGGTTCCGTGCGCTGGCCGCGCACCAGCATGGTGCCGCCGTCCAGGGTCTCCCGCCAGGCGTGGTCGAGGAGTTGCCGGGCGAGCGTGGCCTGGTGGGAGCCGGCCACCCCCTCCCGGAAGATCACCTTGCAGATCAGGGCCAGTTCACCGAGCGGCTTGAACCGCTCCAGGAACCCCACCTCGGGGTCGACGTCGGTCTCCAGCCGGAAACCCTCGCGGTGCGCCCACAGCCATTCCAGGGCCCGGACTCCGACGGTGTGCATCAGACGCGTGTCGGTCATCCGAGCGCTCCTTGTCCGCTGCTTCGGTGGTCCGGGTCCACGCCGGGCCCGGCCGGGCGGGCCGGTGCCGCCGCCGGGGCCGGCGTCGCGGTGGCCGGGGTCGCGGTGGCCAGGGTCGCGGCGAAGGCGGCCATCAGCGTGGAGTGGTAACAGTGGGTGAAGTCCTCGCCCGGATCCAGGTGCTCGGTCTCGAACGCCCCCTCCTCGGCGACGGCGCCCGAGGGGTGCTGGGCGGCGGCGATCCGGCTCCACGCCTCCCGGAGCACGGCGGACCCGGTGGACTCGGCGAGGCCGGGCACGCTCGCCGCGACGGCGAGGAGTTCGCAGCTCAGGTCCCACATCCGGGCTTCGAGGCAGGTGTCGAGCCAGGGCGGGAGCCAGTGCGTGAGGTAGTCGGCGAGGGCGGGCGGGGCGCCGCCCTGAGCGGCGCGGCCCCAGTCGGTCAGGTGGAAGACGACGTGGGTGAGCGCGTAGCCGGCGGACCGCTCGAAGGTCCAGGGTTCGGGCAGGCCGCCCAGCCAGGTGGTGTCCAGTACCGCTTCGGGCGGGCCGGGCCGGTGGATGCGGGTGTGCCGTTCGGCGCTGAGCAGGCCGAGCCTGCGGGTGGGGTGCTGCTCGGTGCGGCGCCAGCCCCGGGTGCGGGCCACGGTGGCGGCCGCCGCCTCGTAGCCGGGGTGCCGCAGGCCCGCGGCGGCGAAGGCCGCGTAGACCTCCAGCGGATAGGTGGCGAACGGTTCCTGCCGTTGCAGGGCCAGGAACAGTTCGCCGTGGCCGGTCTGCCGCCAGGCGAAGTCGAGCAGGTCGCGGGCGAGGAGGTGCGACGGATCCTCGGGGGCGGTGCGCCGGCGCACGGTGGCGCACACCTGAGTGAGTTCGCCGAGCGGTTTCCAGGTGCGGTCGACCTGGCCGTCCGGGGCGAGCGCGGCGGCGCCGAGCGCGAACTCGCCGCGGTGCGCGCGGACCCAGCCGAGGGCCGCGTCGGCCACGTCCCGGACGCTCCGGGCCGCCACGGCGGTCACACGAGCGCCCCGAGCAGCATCAGCCGGGCCGCCCGCACCTGGAGGTCGATCTGCGGATCGCCGCCGGCCATCAGTTCCACGAAGTCCAGTCCGGCGTCGAGGCCGAGGGTGTCGGGGACGCCCTCGATCACGGTCAGCCAGCGGCCCGCGCCGGCCGCCTGCGTCCAGTCCCGGCGGCGCACCGCCCGGACGAAACCGCGGGCGACGTCGACGGGGCGGCCGCGGGCCGCGCGGCTCACGGCGTTCTCCTCGCCGGGCACGGCGAGCGGGGCGAGTACCGCCAGTTGATGGGTCAGCGCCCGCCAGTCGGCGGCGTCGAGCCAGTCGGCGCCGGGCTCCGGGGCGGTTGTGGTCTCGGAGTCGGTCGTGGAGCCGGGTCCGGGGGGCGTCAGCCGGCTCAGGGTCCGGGTCATGGCCCAGTGGCTCCACAGCACGGCGGGGGCGGAGTCGGCGCGTGGCGGATACGCCTCGACGGCCTGCCGGAACAGGGTCAGCTCCGTGGGCGTGGGCCGGGTGCCGAGCAGAGTGTGCGGCAGCAGGAAGTCCGCTCCGAGGACGCGTACGGCCGCGGGCGCGAGCCCGTCCGCCGCGGCGAGGGCCGGTGCGTCGCCGGACACCTGACCGTGGCCTCCGCTCCGAAGAGCGGAGGCCACGCCGGTGGCCAGATCCCGCACCGCGTCCTTCAGCAGGGACGAAGTGCCTGACTGGTCCATTCAGCTACTCCTGTCGATCCGGTCAACCCTTCTTGGGCCGCGGGGTCGGCGGCGAGAGCAGCACGCCGCCCTGTCCGCCCGCGAGTGCCAGTGCCGCACACTCCCGGCTGTCGCGGAAGACACCGTCCGCCTCGACGGGGTCGAGCGCCGCGTCGACGTCGATGCTCTGGATTCGGGTGGTCTCTTCGATCACCTTGTCCGTGGAAGGCATGTCACCATCTCCCTTGGTTGGCCGAAAGCCTTCACACCACAGGTGTCCGCTACGCCACAAATCATGCCTCTTGCCGCAAAATTCCCAGAAGTTACTTCTTTCAACAAGTCGGACATCGGGGAGTCGAGCCCGGCTTCCGGGCCGTGCCGGGCCCGCTCACGCCCCGCCCTCGGGCACCACGGTGAGCAGGCCGTCCTGGCCGGCCACCGCGGCCAGGGAGAGTGTGCGGTAGCCCGTCCGGTCGAAGAGGACCGTGATGCGGTCGCCGTCCTCGCTCAGCACCGTGCCCCGGCCCCATTCGCCGTGCCGCACCCGGGACCCCACCGGATAGTCGACGGCGGCGGGGTGGGCCCGCTCGGGCGGCGGCTCCTCGGTGCCGCCCGCCTCGCACCGGTCGCAGGTGCCGCAGGGCGGCTCGTAGCGCTCACCGAAGTAGCCGAGCAGGAACCGCCGTCGACAGCCGGTGGTCTCGGCGTAGGCACGGGCCATGTCGACCCGGGAGTGGTCGGTGCGGCGGTGCGCCTCGGCGGCCTCCTCGGCCCGCTCGGCGGCGACCGAGGGCGGGGTCGCCGGGTCCGGGAGGATCTCGCCCTCCTCCCCCGTCCGCACGGCGCCGGCCTCCTGGAGGAGGTTGACCGCCGCGGTGACGCGGCGGCGGGCCAGGCCGGTCTCCCGGTGCAGCCGGTCCAGGTCGGCCGGGTCGTCGCCGTGCTCGTGGACGGCGTCCGCCACCTCGGTCAGAACCTCCCGGCCGGGGGCGCGGCCGGCGAAGAACCGGCGCATGCCGGTGTCCTCGGTCCGGTGGTGCAGCACCGCGAGCGCCGGCTTGCCGTCGCGGCCGCAGCGGCCGACCTCCTGGTAGTAGGCGTCCAGTGAGCCGGGGAGCGAGGCGTGCAGGACGAACCGTACGTCCTCCTTGTCGATGCCCATCCCGAACGCGGTGGTCGCCACCACCACATCGGTCTCCCCGGCGAGGAACGCGTCGTGGACCCGGGCGCGTTCGGCGGCGGGCAGCCCCGCGTGGAACGGCACGGCCGTCAGTCCGAGGTCGGCGAGTTCCGCGGCGTACGCCTCGCTCTCCTTGCGCGTCCCGGCGTAGACGATGCCCGGTTTCGGTTCGGCGGCGGCCCGTTCCACCACGGCCCGGCGGCGCGCGTCGTCGTCGAGGAAGCGGACAGCCTCCAGCCTGATGTTCGGGCGGTCGAAGCTCGCCATGGTCAGCACGGGCCGGTCCATGCCGAGGCGTTCGGCTATCTCCGTGCGCACCGGCGGGGCCGCGGTGGCCGTGAGGGCGAGCAGGGGCGGCCGGCCCATCCGCCGCGCGGCCTGTTCCAGACGCAGGTAGTCGGGCCGGAAGTCGTGCCCCCACAAGGAGACGCACTGGGCCTCGTCCACGACGAAGAGGGAGGGTCTGGCCTCGGCCAGCCGCGTCACCACCTCGTCCTTGGCCAGTTGCTCCGGCGACAGGTACACGAACCGCGCCTCGCCCCGCCGCACCGCCTCCCAGGCGGCCTGCGCACCGGCGGCCGTGAGGTCGGAGTTGAGGGCCACGGCTCCGGGGGCGCCGTCACCGTCGGGCAGGCCGGCCATCTGGTCCCGCTGGAGCGCGAGGAGCGGCGAGACCACGACCACCGGGCCGTCCAGCAGGACCCCGGGCACCTGGTAGACGGCGGACTTGCCGGCCCCGGTCGGCATGACCACGAGGCCGTCCCGGCCGTCCAGTACCGCTCCCATGGCCCGCGTCTGCTCGTCCGAGAGGCTCTCCCAGCCGAACACCTCGGCGGCTGCCCGGCGCAGGCGCGCGGCGGGCGGTTCCTGCTCGTGCCGCCCCGGCCGGTACCGCTCCTCGGTCATGCCCACTCCTTCGCTCGCACCCTGCACTGACCCGGCCTAGTACCCGGAGGGCCGGGCCGGCAGTCGCCGTACGGAGCGTTCGGAGCGGATCACCGCCGGTCAGGGCCGCTCACCGCCGGTCAGGGCCGGTCAGGAACCCTTCGGGCGGTTTCCGTGCCGCCGCAGCCGCCACACGTTGTCGTCGCGGTGGCCCGCGACGCCGTCCGGGGAGGTGCTCGGGCGCCGGACCGCCTCCCGGGTCACGACGCTCCACCCGTCCTCGGGCAGGGCCAGTTCGGCGAGGACGCCGTCCAGGGTGGGGAACTCCGCGTCGAAGGGCGGTTCGGCCTGCCAGGACGGCCAGGCGGCGTGCATGACGACCAGCAGCGTGCCGCCCTCGGCGACGGCGCCGGCCGCGCTCCGCAGCACGCCCCGCTGGTCGAGGGCGACGGGCGACTGGAGGTACTGGGCGCTCACCAGGTCGAAGGAGCCCTCGGGGAACGACCTGCCCAACTCGTGGCGTTCGAACGAGATCCGGTCGCCGACGCCCGCCTCGGCGGCGTGGTCCGCGCCGCGCGCCAGTGCGGTGGCGGAGATGTCCGCGGCGGTGACCCGCCAGCCGCGCGCGGCCAGCCACACCGCGTCGCCGCCCTCCCCGCAGCCCAGGTCCAGCGCCCGGCCCGGGGTGAGGCCCGCCGCCTCACGGACGAGCAGTTCGTTGGGCCGGCCGCTCCAGACGCGGCCGGAGTTGCGGTACCGGGCCTCCCAGAACCGGTCGGGCTCGGCCGGCGAGGGTGTACGGGTCATGGTGGGCCTCCTGGCATCGGACGCGACGGCCGGCGCCGCGGAAGTACGACGCCTCGCCGACGAGCCTGCACCGGCAGGCGCCCCGCGGCCGAACGGTGTTGCCGGACCGGCAAAAGCCGCCGTCGGCGGCCCAGGAGTCGCGTACGTCGCGTCCGGAGTCTTGACGCACCTCGTGAAACAAGTCGATAGTTTTTGTAACTTCGACTCCTTCGATGCTTCGCTCCGGCCCAGCGCCCCGGATCCCGCTCGCGCGCGCGGCCGGCGGCGAGAGGAGGCATCAGCACATGGGCCGTTACAGCCGGCTCCACGAGATCGAGCGACTGGACCCGAGGAAGGACTACGAGCGGATCTTCTGGCTGCTCACCCAGTACGAGTTCCCCTGGGACTACCTCCAGGGCGTCTCGGTGGCGTTCCTGCGCGACTACGGCGTCCCGCGCATCTCCCGGCTCCTGGACCGCACCCAGGAGTTCGAACGGGCCGGGCAGAAGCGGTACGACGACACCGTGCTGATCGCGTACGAGATGGTCCGCGAGGGAATGGATTCCGACCATGGGAAGGCCACCGCCCGGCACCTCAACCGCATCCACGGCCGCTACCGCATCCCCAACGAGGACTTCCTGTACGTCCTGGCGACGACCGTGGTCGGTCCGAAGCGGTGGATCGACCGGTACGGCTGGCGGCCGCTGTCACCGCACGAGAGCGAGAGCCTCGCGCTGGTGGGCCGGCGCATGGGCGAGCTGATGGGCATCACCGGCCTGCCCGGCGACTACGCCGGGTTCGAACGGCTCCACGACTCCTTCGAGCAGGAGATGTTCGCCTACGACCCCGCCAACCGCAGGGTGGCCGCGGCCACCCTGCGGGTCACCACCGGCTGGTACCCGCGCCCGCTGCGTCCGCTGGTCGCGCGCGTCTCGCTGGCCGTGCTGGACGAACCGCTGCTGACCGCCCTGGGGTTCCGGCCGCAGCCCCGCCCGCTGCGGACGGCGGCTCACCGCGCGCTGCGGGCCCGCGCCGCGGTGGTGCGCCGGATGCCGGCCCGGCCCCACTGGTGGCGGCACCGGAAGAAACCCCGCAGCTATCCGTTCGGTTGGACACTCGACGACCTCGGGCCGCACTGGGCCCACACCAGGCCCGCGGCCCCGCTCGCCGAAGAGACGCGGGCATCTCGGTCAACACAGTCACCACCGGCAACACAGTCACCACCGGCATCACAGCAACCACACGAGCCACAAGAACCACAGGAGCGGCAATGACCCACACCACCGAAGGTCCCGGCACCTTCACCTCCCGGGACCCGGCCACCGGCACCCCGCTCACCGAGCACCCGGCGCACGGGCCGCGGGAGGTCGGCGAGGCGGTGGCGCGGGCCCGGGAGGCCGGCGCCCGCTGGGCCGCGCTCCCGGCGTCCGGGCGCCGTACCCGCCTGCTGCGGTGGAAGCGGGAACTGGCGGAGCGGCTGGACGCGGTGGCGGCCACGGTGGCGGCGGAGACGGGCAAGCCGCGCCAGGACGCCGAGCTGGAGGTGCTGCTCGCCCTCGGCCACCTGGACTGGGCGGCGCGCCGTGCGGGGCGGGTGCTGCGCCGGCGCCGGGTGCGTACCGGGCTGGTCGCCGCGCACCAGACGGCGACGCTGGTGCACCGCCCGCTCGGTGTGGTCGGTGTGCTCGGCCCGTGGAACTACCCCGTGTACACGCCGATGGGCTCCGTCGGCTACGCGCTGGCGGCGGGCAACGCCGTGGTGTTCAAACCGTCGGAGTACACCCCGGGCACGGGCGTCCTGCTCGCCGAGCTGTTCGACGCGGCCGTGCCCGAGTACGCCGGACTGCTCGGCGTCGTCACCGGGCCCGGCTCGACGGGTGAGGCGCTGGCCCGCTCCGGGGTCGACAAGGTCGCCTTCACCGGCTCGCCGGGCACCGCGCGCAAGGTGATGGCGGTCTGCGCCGAGACGCTCACGCCGTTCCTGGCCGAGTGCGGCGGCAAGGACGCGGTGATCGTCACCGCGGACGCGGACCTGGACGCCGCCGCCGACGCGATCGTGTGGGGGGCGATGGCCAACGCCGGGCAGACCTGCGCCGGTGTGGAACGGGTCTACGCCGTGCGCGAGGTGCACGAGGAGCTGTGCCGGCGGATCGTGGCGCGGGCCGGGGCGCTGCGGCCGGGCTCCGGGGCGGACGCCTCCTACGGTCCGATGACCATGCCGGGCCAGAAGGACGTGGTGGAGCGCCATGTCCGGGACGCGCTGGCGAAGGGGGCGCGGGCCGCGCTCGGCGGCGAGGAGGGGTCCCCGGGGCCGTTCGTGGCGCCGGTCGTCCTGGTCGACGTACCGGAGGAGTCGGCCGCGATGAGCGAGGAGACGTTCGGGCCGGTCGTCGCGGTGAACGCGGTGCCGGACGCGGCCGAGGCGGTGCGCCGCGCCAACGCCTCCCGGTACGCGCTCGGCGCCGCGGTGTTCTGCGGCGGCGGCCGCGCCGGGGCGGCGCTCGCCGCCCGGCTGCGGGCGGGCGCGGTCTCCGTCAACGCGGTGCTGGGCTTCGCCACCGTACCGGCGCTGCCGTTCGGCGGGTCGGGCGACTCCGGTTTCGGCCGCATCCACGGGGAGGAGGGGCTGCGGGCCTTCACCGCGCCGCAGTCGGTCACGGTCCGGCGGTTCGCCGCTCCGGTGGACCTGACCTCGTTCGGCACGCCGGCCGCCGCGAAGGCCCGCGCGGCCTCCCTGGTACGGGCGCTGCACCGGCGCCGGTGAGCGGGCGGCCGGGCCGCCGCCGGGTGGGGCGGGGGTCCGGCCGGCCCGGCCGGGCGCCGGTCAGGCGGCGATCAGCGGGGCGAGGTAGCGGCGGGCGAAGGCGCGGGCCTGCTCCTCGTCGTCGAGTTCGATGCAACCGGCCGGGTTGAGGAGGAAGGAGACGGCGACGCGGACCATCAGCTCGGCCACCGGGCGCGGGTCGGAGTCGGGGCGGCCCTCGGCCTGCTGGGCCCGGCGCAGATGCGCCGTCAGATAGTCGGTGGTCGCGGTGAGGGACGGGCCGCCCTGCACGGTGAAGTAGGGCAGCACCAGTTCGGGCTCCAGCCGGAGCAGCCCGCCGAACAGCGGGTGCTCGCGGGTGTGCCGCAGGGCGGCCACGAACCCCTCGACGATCCGGTCCTCCATGGTGGGCAGCGCCGCGACGGCCGCGTCCAGTTGCTGGAAGAAGCGGCTGCCCTCGCGCAGCAGACACGCCTCGACCAGCCCGTCCTTGGTGCGGAAACGGCGGTACACCGTCACCCGCGAGACCCCGGCCCGCTTGGCCACGTCGTCCATGGAGGAGCGGCGCAGACCGAACGTCGTGAACTGTTCCAGCGCGGCGTCGAGGATCTGCCGGGCCACCTTCTCCTCGGTCTCCGGCCGGGCGATGGCCCGGGCGAGCAGGGAGTCGTCTCCAGATGTCTTCATGGTGCCTTTCACGGTACCGGCACGCGCCCTGTGTGTAACACTGATACAGGTCTCATACATATGTATCACGAGCGGGTCCGGAGGACTGTCATGGGAAGTCGTCTCACCGAGCAGCAGGCAGATTTCGCCGCCGCCGTCCGTGACTTCGCCAAGCGCGAGTGCGGCACGCGGGAGCAGCGGGAGGCCCTGACCGACGGCGGCCGGGAACCGCACCACCAAGGGATCTACGACAAGCTCGCCGACCTCGGCTGGCTCGGGGTCTGTCTGCCCGAGGAGTACGGCGGCGCGGGCGGCGGCCTCGCCGACGCCTGCGTCTTCCTGGAGGAGACCGCGTACGGCCTGGTGCCCGCCGGCGGCTTCGTCACCACCGTCATCACCGCCAAGGCGTACGAGCGGTTCGGCACCGAAGCCCAGCGGCGCGAGGTGCTCGGCGGCGCGGTGCGCGGCACGGTCCTCTCGGTCGCCATGTCGGAACCGGCGGCCGGTTCGGACGTGGGCGCGCTGCGCTGCCGCGCCGGACGGCAGGCGGACGGCGGCTGGCTGGTCGAGGGGCAGAAGACCTGGATCTCCAACGCCCACCTCGCCCGGAGCATGCTGCTGGTCGCCCGCACCGGCGGGGACAAGCACAAGGGGCTCACGATGTTCCACGTCCCGATGGACACGCCCGGCGTCGAGGTCCGGTCCATCGAGACCATGGGGGGCCGCGAGGTCAACGACGTCTTCCTCACCCAGGTGCGGCTGCCCGCCGACGCGGTGGTCGGTGAGGCCGACGCGGGCTGGGGCCAGCTCATGGCCGGGCTCAACTACGAGCGGCTCTTCCTCGCCGCCAACATGCTGGGGCTGGCCCGGCGGGCCTTCGACGACGCGGTGGCCTACGTCCGCGAGCGCGAGCAGTTCGGCCGGCCGGTCGGTTCCTTCCAGGCGCTGCGGCACCGCGTGGCCGACCTGGCCACGGAGATCGAGTGCGCCCGCCTGCTGGTGCGGGAGGTGGCGGCGGACTGCGACGCCGCGCCGGAGCGGCTCTTCCCGCGCGAGGCGTCGATGGCCAAGCTGAAGGCGACCGAGACCGCCAAGCGGGTCGCCCTGGAGTGCATGCAGATGATGGGCGGCTACGGCTACGCCACCGAGTACGGCATGGAACGCCACCTGCGGGCGGCCGTCGTCTCCACCGTGTACGGCGGCACCAGCGAGATCCAGCGGGACATCATCGGCAAGAGCTACGGCCTGTAGTACGGGTAGGGGGCCGCCCCACCCGGCGAGGTGGGGCGGCCCCGTGGGTCCGGCGCGGCGCGTCAGCCCTCGTAGAGGTCCGCGAGGTCACCGGCGTACCGGTCGCGGATGACGCGGCGGCGCATCTTCAGCGAGGGGGTGAGTTCGCCCGTGGCGGGGCCCCATTCCCGGGCCAGCAGCCGGTGGCGCTTGACCTGTTCGGTGCGGTTGAGCCGGGTGTTGGCGGCGGCGACCGCCCGGTCCACCTCCTCGCGTACGGCCGGGTGCGCGGCCAGCGCGGCGAGGTCGCCGCCGGTGTCCACGCCGTGCGCGGCGGCCCAGGCCGGCGCGGCCTCGGCGTCCAGGACCAGCAGGGCGACCAGGTAGGAGCGGTTGTCGCCGTGGACCAGGGCCTGGCCGATCAGGGGGTGTTCCTTCAGGGCGTTCTCCACCAGGGCCGGAGAGACGTTCTTGCCGGTCGAGGTGATGATCATCTCCTTCTTGCGGTCGGTGATCCAGACGTAGCCGTCCTCGTCGATCCGCCCGATGTCGCCGGTGCGCAGCCACCCTTCCGCGTCCAGCGCCGGTTCCACCGAGCCGTCCGGCCGGAGATAGCCGGAGAAGACGGAGGCGCCCCGGACCTCGATCTCGCCGTCCTCGGCGGTGCGCACCTCGACCGAGGAGACCGGACGTCCGACCGAGCCCAGCCGGAAGCCGGTGCGCGGGCTGTTGGCGGTCGCCACGCCCGTCGTCTCGGTCAGGCCCCAGGCGTCCATGACCGGAACCCCGAAGCCGGCCCAGAACCGCACCACGTCCATCGGCATGGGCGCCGAGGCGCTGGCGGCCCAGGTGACCCGGTCCAGTCCGCCGGCCCGCAGCAGCGGCAGCAGCACCCGCTCCCGGCACTGGGCGTACGCCGTCTCCAGTTCGGCGGACGGCCGCTCACCGCGCTCCTGGCAGGCGATGTACGCGCGGGCCACCTCCGCGGCGTCGTCCACCGCCTCGCGCTGCTCCTCGGGCAGGAGGGAGAGCACGGCGCGCACGGCGGCGGCGAGCTTCTCCCAGATCCTCGGCACGCCGAAGAACTGCCGCGGCCGCACCTCGCGCACGGTGGCGGCGACGGCGGCCGGGTCGGCGCACAGATGGACGTGGGAGGCGCGGTGGCAGGGCAGGTAGACGCCCAGCATGCGCTCCGCGATGTGCGCGAACGGCAGGTAGCAGACGTGCTCGACGTGCGGCGGCAGTTCCACCACCTCGTCCAGCGCCCGCGCGTTGGCCAGCACCTGCGCGTGGGTGAGGACGACGCCCTTGGGTTCCCCGGTGGTGCCGGAGGTGTAGACGACGGTGAGCGCGTCCTCGGGGCGGGCGGCGTCCAGCACCTTGCCGAACTCCTCCGGGACCGGCTCCCGCAGCAGCGCGGCGTACGGGAAGTGACCGCCTTCCTGCCCCTCGGCCATGACCACCAGCCGGGCGAGCGGGATTTCGGCGTCGGCCAGCAGGGGCTCCCACACCTCGGTCTGCGCGGACCCCTCCACGACGGCCAGCGCCGCCCGGCAGTTGCGGGCGATGTGCGCGATCTGCGGGGGCGCCGAGGTGCCGTAGACACTGACCGGCACGGCTCCCAGGCGGACCAGGGCGAGGTCGGTCAGCCAGTGTTCGGCCCGGTTGGACGCCATCAGCAGCACATGGTCGCCGCGGCCGACCCCGAGCGCCGCGTAACCCGCCGCGAGGCGGGTGGTGTGGTCCCGGACCCCGGCCCAGGTGAGCGTGGTCCAGCCGTCGGTGCCCGGCTCCCGCCAGGACAGGGCGGGCAGGTCGGGGTGGTGGCGGGCGTTGCGCTGCACGAGCTGCGGCAGGGTGGTGGCCGCGGCGGCCGGCGTCGCGGTCTGTGTCGCCGCCGCTTCCGTGGCTGTGGTGCGTTCCCCCTCGGTGCGCGGGGCTGGTGCCATGACGGCCTCCTGGCGGGATGGGAAGGGGTGGTTCAGCGGTCGGTGCGGGGCTGGGCGGTGGCGGGTCCGTCGGTGAACCGCTCGCCCCGCTCGGCCTTGCGGACGAGGAGTCCGGGCGGGGCGAAGCGCTCGCCGTGCGCGTCGCGCAGTTCGCGGGCACGGGTCAGGAAGGCGGGCAGGCCGCCGGGATAGCCGTCGACGTAGTTCAGGACACCGCCCGTCCACGCGGGGAAGCCGATGCCGAGGAGCGAGCCGACGTTGGCGTCGGCCACCGAGGTCAGGACGCCCTCCTCCAGGCAGCGCACCGCGTCGAGTGCCTCGACGAAGAGCATCCGCTCCCCCAGTTGCGCCAGGTCGGCGCCGCGCAGCGCCGGGTCGGCGAAGTGCTCGCGCAGGCCGGGCCAGAGGCCGGCACGGCGGCCGTCGGCGTAGTCGTAGAAACCGGCCCCGCCGCTGCGGCCGGGGCGCCCGAACTCGTCGATCATGCGGTCGACGAGGGCGTCGGCGGGGTGCGGCTGCCAGGTCCCGCCCGCCTCCTCGGTGGCCCGGCGGGTCTCCTCACGGATCTTGCGGGGGAGGGTGAGGGTCAGTTCGTCCATCAGGGCGAGCACCTTGGCCGGGTAACCGGCCTGCGCGGCGGCCTGTTCGACGCTCGCCGGGTCGTGGCCCTCGGCGACCAGGGCGACGCCCTCGTCGATGAAGCGGCCGATGACGCGGGAGGTGAAGAAGCCGCGGCTGTCGTTGACGACGATCGGCGTCTTCTGGATCTGCCGGACCAGGTCGAAGGCGCGGGCGAGCGCCTCGTCACCGGTCCGCTCCCCCTTGATGATCTCCACCAGCCGCATCTTGTCGACGGGTGAGAAGAAGTGCAGCCCGATGAAGTCCGCGGGCCGCTGGACGGCCTCGGCGAGCGCGGTGACGGGCAGTGTCGAGGTGTTGGAGCAGAGCAGCGCGTCGGCGGCGACGTACTTCTCGGCCTCCCGGAACACCTCGGCCTTCAGCCGCGGGTCCTCGAAGACCGCCTCGATCACCGCGTCGCAGCCCGCGAGGTCCGCCGTGTCGCCGGTGGGGGTGATACGGCCGAGGACCGCCTCCCGTTCGGCCCCGGTGGTGCGGCCCTTGGCCACGGCACGGTCCAGCAGCCGGACCGAGTACTCCTTCCCGCGCGCGGCGGCCTGCGCGCTCACGTCCTTCAGGACGACCTCGATGCCCGCCATCGCGCAGGCGTAGGCGATGCCGGCGCCCATCATCCCGGCGCCGAGCACGGCGGCCCTGCGGACCGGGCGGGGCCCGATCCCCTGCGGGCGGCTGACGCCGGAGTTGACGGCCTGGAGGTCGAAGAAGAACCCCTGGATCATGTTCTTCGAGGTCTGGCCGGTGACGAGTTCGGTGAGGTGGCGGGCCTCGATCACGAAGGCGGTGTCGAGGTCGACCTGGCTGCCCTCCACGGCCGCCGCGAGGATGTGGCGCGGCGCCGGGTAGGGGGCACCGGCCAGCTTCTTGCGCAGGTTGGCGGGGAAGGCGGGGAGCTGGGCGGCGAGCTTCGGGGTGCTGGGCGTGCCGCCGGGGATGCGGTGGCCGGGGCGGTCCCAGGGCTGGGCGGACTCGGGGTGGGCGTCGATGAACGCCCGGGCCCGGTCCAGGAGTTCGCCTGGGCCGGGGGCGATCTCGTCCACCAGTCCCGCCGCGAGCGCGTCCGCCGGGCCGTACTGCCGGCCCTCCAGGAGCACCTTGAGCAGGGCGTCGGCGATCCCGAACATCCGTACCGTGCGGGTGACCCCGCCTCCGCCGGGCAGCAGGCCGAAGGTCACCTCGGGCAGGCCGACGCGGGCCGCGGGCCGGTCCAGCAGGACGCGGTGGTGGCAGGCGAGGGCGATCTCGTAACCGCCGCCGAGCGCCGCGCCGTTGATCGCGGCGACGACGGGCGCGCCCAGCGTCTCCAGCCTGCGCAGGGCGCGCTTGACGCGCATGCCCGCCTCGAAGGCCTGCCCGGCCGTCTCGGGGGTGGCGGCGATCAGGTCACGCAGGTCGCCGCCGGCGAAGAAGGTCTTCTTCGCGGAGGCGACGACGACGCCGCGGAGGGTGTCCCTGGCCGCCTCCAGCCGGTCGACGGTGGCGTCGAGCGAGTCGATGAACGCGGCGTTCATGGTGTTGGCGGACTGGTCGGGGTCGTCCAGGACCAGGGTGACGACGTGGTCGGCGTCCTCTTCCCAGCGGATGGTGGTGGACTCGGTGCTCATGACGGTG
>NZ_BAABIG010000012.1:0-5376 GCF_039542605.1 Streptomyces ziwulingensis | reverse complement strand
ACCGAAGGGAAGCGCCCGGAGGAAAGCCTGAGAGAGTCTCTCGGGTGAGTACAAAGGAAGCGTCCGTTCCTTGAGAACTCAACAGCGTGCCAAAAGTCAACGCCAGATATGTTGATACCCCGTCCACCACATCGTGGTGGTCGTGGTTCCTTTGAAGTAAACACAGCGAGGACGTTGTGAACGGTCGGGCTTATTCCGCCTGACTGTTCCGCTCTCGTGTGTGTGCACCGGCAGTACTCATTTACTGATACTGACCGAGTAAACATTCACGGAGAGTTTGATCCTGGCTCAGGACGAACGCTGGCGGCGTGCTTAACACATGCAAGTCGAACGATGAACCACTTCGGTGGGGATTAGTGGCGAACGGGTGAGTAACACGTGGGCAATCTGCCCTTCACTCTGGGACAAGCCCTGGAAACGGGGTCTAATACCGGATAACACTCCTGCAGGCATCTGTGGGTGTTAAAAGCTCCGGCGGTGAAGGATGAGCCCGCGGCCTATCAGCTTGTTGGTGAGGTAGTGGCTCACCAAGGCGACGACGGGTAGCCGGCCTGAGAGGGCGACCGGCCACACTGGGACTGAGACACGGCCCAGACTCCTACGGGAGGCAGCAGTGGGGAATATTGCACAATGGGCGAAAGCCTGATGCAGCGACGCCGCGTGAGGGATGACGGCCTTCGGGTTGTAAACCTCTTTCAGCAGGGAAGAAGCGAAAGTGACGGTACCTGCAGAAGAAGCGCCGGCTAACTACGTGCCAGCAGCCGCGGTAATACGTAGGGCGCAAGCGTTGTCCGGAATTATTGGGCGTAAAGAGCTCGTAGGCGGCTTGTCACGTCGGTTGTGAAAGCCCGGGGCTTAACCCCGGGTCTGCAGTCGATACGGGCAGGCTAGAGTTCGGTAGGGGAGATCGGAATTCCTGGTGTAGCGGTGAAATGCGCAGATATCAGGAGGAACACCGGTGGCGAAGGCGGATCTCTGGGCCGATACTGACGCTGAGGAGCGAAAGCGTGGGGAGCGAACAGGATTAGATACCCTGGTAGTCCACGCCGTAAACGGTGGGAACTAGGTGTGGGCAACATTCCACGTTGTCCGCGCCGCAGCTAACGCATTAAGTTCCCCGCCTGGGGAGTACGGCCGCAAGGCTAAAACTCAAAGGAATTGACGGGGGCCCGCACAAGCAGCGGAGCATGTGGCTTAATTCGACGCAACGCGAAGAACCTTACCAAGGCTTGACATACACCGGAAAGCATTAGAGATAGTGCCCCCCTTGTGGTCGGTGTACAGGTGGTGCATGGCTGTCGTCAGCTCGTGTCGTGAGATGTTGGGTTAAGTCCCGCAACGAGCGCAACCCTTGTTCTGTGTTGCCAGCATGCCCTTCGGGGTGATGGGGACTCACAGGAGACCGCCGGGGTCAACTCGGAGGAAGGTGGGGACGACGTCAAGTCATCATGCCCCTTATGTCTTGGGCTGCACACGTGCTACAATGGCAGGTACAATGAGCTGCGATACCGCGAGGTGGAGCGAATCTCAAAAAGCCTGTCTCAGTTCGGATTGGGGTCTGCAACTCGACCCCATGAAGTTGGAGTTGCTAGTAATCGCAGATCAGCATTGCTGCGGTGAATACGTTCCCGGGCCTTGTACACACCGCCCGTCACGTCACGAAAGTCGGTAACACCCGAAGCCGGTGGCCCAACCCCTTGTGGGAGGGAGCTGTCGAAGGTGGGACTGGCGATTGGGACGAAGTCGTAACAAGGTAGCCGTACCGGAAGGTGCGGCTGGATCACCTCCTTTCTAAGGAGCACTTCTAAGCCGGGCTTGCCTGGTTCAGAGGCCACTACGTCGGCAAATGTTCGACGGTGGTTGCTCATGGGTGGAACGTTGACTATTCGACCGGTTATCCGGGTCGGAGGCTGTGAGTACTGTCCGTGAGGGCGTGGAAAGCATGATCTTCGGACGGGTTCGGGTCGGGCACGCTGTTGGGTGTCTGAGGGTACGGCCGGTGACGGCTGCCTTCAGTGCCGGCCCCAGTGCACTCGGGATGTTGTCCCGNGTACGGCCGGTGACGGCTGCCTTCAGTGCCGGCCCCAGTGAACTTGCCTGTCAGGGCAGGGTGATGGGTGGTTGGTCGTTGTTTGAGAACTGCACAGTGGACGCGAGCATCTGTGGCCAAGTTTTTAAGGGCGCACGGTGGATGCCTTGGCACCAGGAACCGATGAAGGACGTGGGAGGCCACGATAGTCCCCGGGGAGTCGTCAACCAGGCTTTGATCCGGGGGTTTCCGAATGGGGAAACCCGGCAGTCGTCATGGGCTGTCACCCTTGCCTGAACACATAGGGCAAGTGGAGGGAACGCGGGGAAGTGAAACATCTCAGTACCCGCAGGAAGAGAAAACAACCGTGATTCCGGGAGTAGTGGCGAGCGAAACCGGATGAGGCCAAACCGTATGCGTGTGAGACCCGGCAGGGGTTGCGTATACGGGGTTGTGGGATCTCTCTTTTACGGTCTGCCGGCCGTGAGACGAGTCAGAAACCGTTGATGTAGGCGAAGGACATGCGAAAGGTCCGGCGTAGAGGGTAAGACCCCCGTAGTCGAAACGTCAACGGCTCGTTTGAGAGACACCCAAGTAGCACGGGGCCCGAGAAATCCCGTGTGAATCTGGCGGGACCACCCGTTAAGCCTAAATATTCCCTGGTGACCGATAGCGGATAGTACCGTGAGGGAATGGTGAAAAGTACCGCGGGAGCGGAGTGAAATAGTACCTGAAACCGTGTGCCTACAAGCCGTGGGAGCGTCGGACGGAGAGCTTGCTCTTTGTCTCGTGACTGCGTGCCTTTTGAAGAATGAGCCTGCGAGTTTGCGGTGTGTTGCGAGGTTAACCCGAGTGGGGAAGCCGTAGCGAAAGCGAGTCCGAACAGGGCGGTTGAGTAGCACGCTCAAGACCCGAAGCGGAGTGATCTAGCCATGGGCAGGTTGAAGCGGAGGTAAGACTTCGTGGAGGACCGAACCCACCAGGGTTGAAAACCTGGGGGATGACCTGTGGTTAGGGGTGAAAGGCCAATCAAACTCCGTGATAGCTGGTTCTCCCCGAAATGCATTTAGGTGCAGCGTCGTGTGTTTCTTGCCGGAGGTAGAGCACTGGATAGGCGATGGGCCCTACCGGGTTACTGACCTTAGCCAAACTCCGAATGCCGGTAAGTGAGAGCGCGGCAGTGAGACTGTGGGGGATAAGCTCCATGGTCGAGAGGGAAACAGCCCAGAGCATCGACTAAGGCCCCTAAGCGTACGCTAAGTGGGAAAGGATGTGGAGTCGCACAGACAACCAGGAGGTTGGCTTAGAAGCAGCCACCCTTGAAAGAGTGCGTAATAGCTCACTGGTCTAGTGATTCCGCGCCGACAATGTAGCGGGGCTCAAGCGTACCGCCGAAGTCGTGTCATTCATACATGAGGGCCAACGCCCGTATGNATGTAGCGGGGCTCAAGCGTACCGCCGAAGTCGTGTCATTGCGATATGTACCCCCAACGGGGATCGTGATGGGTAGGGGAGCGTCGTGTGCCGGGTGAAGCAGCCGCGGAAGCGAGTTGTGGACGGTTCACGAGTGAGAATGCAGGCATGAGTAGCGATACACACGTGAGAAACGTGTGCGCCGATTGACTAAGGGTTCCTGGGTCAAGCTGATCTGCCCAGGGTAAGTCGGGACCTAAGGCGAGGCCGACAGGCGTAGTCGATGGATAACCGGTTGATATTCCGGTACCCGCTGTGAAGCGTCAAACATCGAGCATCGTGATGCTAAGGCCGTGAAGCCGTTCCGGACCCTTCGGGGAATGGAAAGTGGTGGAGCCGCCGGCCCAAGCGGTTAGTAGGTGAGTGATGGGGTGACGCAGGAAGGTAGTCCATCCCGGGCGGTGGTTGTCCCGGGGTAAGGGTGTAGGCCGTGCGGTAGGTAAATCCGTCGCACATGAGGCTGAGACCTGATGCCGAGCCGATTGTGGTGAAGTGGATGATCCTATGCTGTCGAGAAAAGCCTCTAGCGAGTTTCATGGCGGCCCGTACCCTAAACCGACTCAGGTGGTCAGGTAGAGAATACCGAGGCGTTCGGGTGAACTATGGTTAAGGAACTCGGCAAAATGCCCCCGTAACTTCGGGAGAAGGGGGGCCATGTCTGGTGATGAGTCTTGCACTCTGAGCTGGGTGTGGCCGCAGAGACCAGCGAGAAGCGACTGTTTACTAAAAACACAGGTCCGTGCGAAGCCGTAAGGCGATGTATACGGACTGACGCCTGCCCGGTGCTGGAACGTTAAGGGGACCGGTTAGTCACATTTCGGTGTGGCGAAGCTGAGAACTTAAGCGCCAGTAAACGGCGGTGGTAACTATAACCATCCTAAGGTAGCGAAATTCCTTGTCGGGTAAGTTCCGACCTGCACGAATGGCGTAACGACTTCTCGACTGTCTCAACCATAGGCCCGGTGAAATTGCACTACGAGTAAAGATGCTCGTTTCGCGCAGCAGGACGGAAAGACCCCGGGACCTTTACTATAGTTTGATATTGGTGTTCGGTTCGGCTTGTGTAGGATAGCTGGGAGACTGTGAACTCTGGACGCCAGTTCAGGGGGAGTCGTCGTTGAAATACCAGTCTGGTCGTGCTGGATGTCTAACCTGGGTCCGTGATCCGGATCAGGGACAGTGTCTGATGGGTAGTTTAACTGGGGCGGTTGCCTCCTAAAGAGTAACGGAGGCGCCCAAAGGTTCCCTCAGCCTGGTTGGCAATCAGGTGTTGAGTGTAAGTGCACAAGGGAGCTTGACTGTGAGACCGACGGGTCGAGCAGGGACGAAAGTCGGGACTAGTGATCCGGCGGTGGCTTGTGGAAGCGCCGTCGCTCAACGGATAAAAGGTACCCCGGGGATAACAGGCTGATCTTCCCCAAGAGTCCATATCGACGGGATGGTTTGGCACCTCGATGTCGGCTCGTCGCATCCTGGGGCTGGAGTCGGTCCCAAGGGTTGGGCTGTTCGCCCATTAAAGCGGTACGCGAGCTGGGTTTAGAACGTCGTGAGACAGTTCGGTCCCTATCCGCTGCGCGCGCAGGAATATTGAGAAGGGCTGTCCCTAGTACGAGAGGACCGGGACGGACGAACCTCTGGTGTGCCAGTTGTCCTGCCAAGGGCATGGCTGGTTGGCTACGTTCGGGAGGGATAACCGCTGAAAGCATCTAAGCGGGAAGCCTGCTTCGAGATGAGTATTCCCACCTCCTTGAGAGGGTAAGGCTCCCAGTAGACGACTGGGTTGATAGGCCAGATATGGAAGCCTGGTAACGGGTGGAGTTGACTGGTACTAATAGGCCGAGGGCTTGTCCTCAGTTGCTCGCGTCCACTGTGTT
>NZ_BAABIG010000011.1:0-5919 GCF_039542605.1 Streptomyces ziwulingensis | reverse complement strand
CCAGGACGGCGCGTCCAACGGCCTGACCGCCCCGAACGGCCCTTCCCAGCAGCGGGTGATCCGTGGCGCGCTGGCCGCCGCGGGTCTTGAACCCGCCGACGTGGACGTGGTGGAGGGGCACGGCACCGGCACCGTCCTCGGTGACCCGATCGAGGTCCAGGCGCTGCTTGCCACCTACGGGCAGGACCGCGAACAGCCCCTCTGGCTGGGCTCGGTGAAGTCGAACATCGGGCACACGCAGGCCGCCGCCGGTGTGGCCGGTGTGATCAAGATGGTGGAGGCGATGCGGCACGGCGTACTGCCGCCCACCCTGAACGTCGCCGACCCCACTCCGCAGGTGGACTGGTCGGCGGGCGCGGTCGAACTGCTCACCGAGGCCCGCGAGTGGACCCGGGCCGGCCGGCCGCGCCGGGCCGCCGTCTCCTCCTTCGGCGCGAGCGGCACCAACGCGCACGTCATCCTGGAGGAGGCGCCCGAGGCGGAACCGGCCGACCGGACAGCGGGCAGCGGGTCGACGGGCAACGGATCGACGGTCACCGGGGCGACGGGCAGCGGTCCGACGGGTCCGCGGGCGACGGTTCCTGGGGCGACGGTCCCCGCCGGTGTCGTACCGCTGGTGGTGTCGGCCCGCAGCACCGCCTCCCTCGCCGCCCAGGCCGGGCGCCTCGGGGCGCTCGTCACGGACGCCGGCACCGACGCGGAGCAGCGCTCGGACGGGCCGGTGGCCCTGGCCGGGATCGCGGACGCCCTCGTCTCCCGGCGGGCCCTGCTGTCCGAGCGGGCCGTGGTCGTCGCCGGCTCGCACGACGAAGCCCTGACCGGGCTGAGCGCGCTGGCCCGGGGCGGGAGCAGCCCTCTCGTCGTGACCGGAACCGTCACCGGCTCCGGCGGCCCCGGCAAGACCGTGCTCGTCTTCCCCGGGCAGGGGTCGCAGTGGCTGGGCATGGGCCGGGAACTGCTGGACACCTCACCCGTGTTCGCGGAGCGGATCACCGAGTGCGTCCTCGCCCTGAAGCCGTGGGTGGACTGGGACCTGAACGCCGTGCTGCGCGGTGACGTCGACCTGCTTGACCGGGTGGACGTGGTCCAGCCGGCGAGTTTCGCCGTGAACGTCGCCCTGGCGGCGGTGTGGGCGTCCGTGGGTGTCGTACCGGACGCGGTGCTCGGGCATTCGCAGGGCGAGATCGCCGCGGCCTGCGTGGCGGGTGCGTTGTCGTTGGAGGACGCGGCGCGGATCGTCGCGGTTCGTAGTCAGGTGATCGCGGGGGAGTTGGCGGGCCGGGGCGGTATGGCCTCGGTGGCGTTGTCCGAGTCGGAGGTGACCGGCCGGATCGCGGGCTGGGAGGGCCGGGTGGAGGTCGCCGCTNGAAGGCGGACGGGGTGCGGGTGCGCCGGGTAGCGGTGGACTACGCCTCCCACACCCGCCATGTCGAGGCGATCGAGGGTTCGCTGGCGGAGGCGTTCGCGGAGATCCGCAGTCAGGCGCCGCTGGTGCCGTTCTTCTCGACGGTCACCGGTGAGTGGGTCCGTGAGGCGGGCGTGCTGGACGGTGGTTACTGGTACCGGAACCTGCGCGGTCAGGTCCGGTTCGGACCGGCGGTGGCGTCACTCCTGGCCGAGGGTCACACGGTGTTCGTCGAGTCCAGCGCCCATCCGGTGCTCCTCCAGCCCGTCAACGAGATCTTCGACGAGGCCGCCGACGACAACGTCCGGCTCCGTGCCGTCGCCGCCGGTTCGCTGCGGCGCGAGGAGGGCGGCCCGCGCCGGCTGCTCGCGTCGATGGCGGAGCTGTTCGTCAAGGGCGTGACCGTGGACTGGACGGGCGTCCTGCCCGCCGAGGCACCCGCCACCCATGTGGACCTGCCGACGTACGCCTTCGACCGGCAGCACTTCTGGCTGCGGGAGGCGGAGACCGGTACGGACGACGGGCCCGCCGCCGAGGGCGCCGACACCGACTTCTGGACCGCCGTCGAACAGGCCGACGCCGACGCCCTCGCCCAACTGCTCGACCTCGCCGCGGCCGACCAGCGCGACGCGCTGCGCACGGTCGTCCCCGTGCTGGCCGACTGGCGCGGCCGGCGGCGCGAGCGGTCGGCGGCCGAGAAGCTGCGCTACCACGTCACCTGGCGGCCGCTCGACCAGGAGACCACCGGTGTCCCGGCCGGCCGCTGGCTGGCCGTCGTACCGGCGGACCGCCCGGCCGGCTCGCCGCCGGACGAGCTGCTGCGGGAACTCGCCGCGCAGGGACTCGACCTCGTCCCGCTGGAGGTAGCGGCGGCCGACGCCACCCGCGCCCGGCTCGGCGAGCGCCTGTCGGCCGCCCTCGCCGAACCCGACGTGACCGGCGTACTGTCGCTGCTCGCCCTCGACCCGGGCGGTGCGGACGGCCCGCTCGACCCCGTCCCGCTGACCGCGGCGACCCTGGCGCTGGTGCAGGCACTGGGCGACGCCGGGGCCAAGCAGCCGCTGTGGTGCCTCACCCAGGGCGCGGTCAACACCGGCGTCCAGGACACCGTCACGGCACCGGCCCAGGCGGCCGTCTGGGGCGTCGGCCGGGCCGCCGCCCTGGAACGCGGCGAGCCCTGGGGCGGGCTGATCGACCTGCCCGCCACCCTCGACACCCGCGCCGTCCGGCATCTGCTCGGCGCGCTCGACCACCCCGGCGACGACGACCAGATGGCCGTACGCCGCTCCGGTGTGCACACCCGAAGGCTGCTGCGCAAGGCGGCCCCCGACCCGGCCGCCGGCTCCGGCTGGCAGCCGGCCGGCACCGTCCTGGTGACCGGCGGCGCCGAGGGACTCGGCCGGCACGCCGCCCTGTGGCTGGCCCGGTCCGGCGCCCGGCGCCTCGTCGTCACCACCACGGCCGGCGCACCCGAGGACGCGCTCGCCGGGCTGCGCGCCGAGGTGGCCGCACTCGACACCGGCACCACCGTGCTGGCCTGCGCCGACACCGACCGGACCGCCATCGAGGGCCTGCTCGCCGAACTCCCCGCCGACCAGCCGCTCACCGCCGTCGTGCACACCGCCGACATCGCCCGGACCAGCACCGTGGACGACACCGGCGTACCCGAACTCACCGAGGTGTTCGCCACCAAGGTCGACACGGCCCGCTGGCTCGCCGAACGGTTCGCGGACACCCCGCTCGACGCGTTCGTGGTGTTCTCCTCCATCGCCGGCATCTGGGGCGGTGGCGGGCAGGGACCGTCGGGCGCGGCCAACGCCGTGCTGGACGCCCTCGTGGAGTGGCGCCGCGGCCACGGCCACCCGGCCACCGCGATCGCCTGGGGCGCCCTGGACGAGATCGGCGTCGGCATGGACGAGGACACCCTCACCCAACTGCGCCGACGCGGTGTGCTGCCCATGGCGCCGCAGATCGCCGTCACCGCCTTCGAACAGGCCGTCCAGGCCCGGGAGAAGGCCGTCACGGTGGTCGACATGGACTGGGACGCCTTCATCCCGGCGTTCACCTCGGTCCGGCCCAGCCCGCTCTTCGCGGACCTGCCCGAAGCGACGGCGGCCCTGCGGGCCACCCAGCCGGACGCCGGGAACGGCGACACCACCGCCGGCCTCGTGGACTCCCTGCGCGACGTCCCCGAGGCCGAACGGAACCGCATCCTGCTCCGGCTGGTGTGCGGACACGCCGCCACGGTCCTCGGCCACAGCGGCGCCGAGAGCATCGGCCCCCTCCAGGCCTTCCAGGAGGTCGGCTTCGACTCGCTCGCCGCCGTCAACCTGCGCAACAGCCTGCACGTGGCGACCGGCCTGCGGCTGCCCGCCACGCTCATCTTCGACTACCCCACGCCGGACGCCCTCGTCGGCTACCTGCGCTCCGAACTGCTGCGGGACGCCGACGACGGGCTCGACGGTCGGGAGGACGACCTCAAACGAGCCCTCGCCACCATCCCCTTCGCCCGGTTCAAGGAGGCCGGTGTCCTGGACACCCTGCTGAGCCTGATGGACACCGAGGACGCCGAGGACGCCGCGGCGTCCGAGGGGCCCGGAACGACGGCCCCGGCCGAGGACGACGAGACCCTGATCGACGCCATGGACGTTGCCGACCTCGTGCAGCGTGCTCTGGGCGGGACGAGCTGATCCCATGACAGCGGACGCACCACGGAGGACGGATATGTCGGGCCCGGACGACCAGATCGTCAACGCGCTGCGCGCCTCCCTCAAGGAGAACGCACGGCTGCAGCAGGAGAACAGCACGCTCGCGGCGGCCGTTGCCGAGCCCATCGCCATCGTCTCCATGGCCTGCCGGTACGCGGGAGGCATCCGCACCCCCGAGGACCTGTGGCGGGTGGTGACCGACGGCACCGACGTCTACACGACGTTCCCGGAGGACCGCGGCTGGGACCTGGAGGGCCTCTACCACCCCGACCCGGACAACCCCGGCACGACCTACGTCCGCGAAGGCGCCTTCCTGCACGACGCCGGCGAGTTCGACGCCGCGTTCTTCGGCATCTCGCCGCGCGAGGCCCTCGCCATGGACCCGCAACAGCGCCAGCTCCTCGAAGTGTCCTGGGAGACCCTCGAACGGGCCGGCCTCGACCCGCACTCGATGCGCGGCAGCGACACCGGCGTCTTCGCCGGCATCGTCCACCAGGACTACGCCCCCGACCTCAGCGGCCACGAGGACTACCTCAGCCTGGAACGGGCCCTGGGCACCGCGGGCGGAGTCGCCTCCGGGCGGGTCGCCTACACGCTCGGCCTGGAGGGGCCCGCGGTCACCGTCGACACCATGTGCTCCTCGTCCCTGGTCGCCATCCACCTCGCCATGCAGGCGCTGCGCCGCGGCGAGTGCTCCATGGCGCTGGCCGGCGGCTCCACCGTGATGTCCACCCCCGGCGGCTTCGTCGGCTTCGCCCGCCAGCGCGGCCTGGCCTTCGACGGCCGCTGCAAGTCCTACGCCGCCGCCGCCGACGGCTCCAGTTGGGCCGAGGGCGTCGGTGTCGTCCTCCTCGAAACGCTGTCGCAGGCCCGCGAGCGCGGCCACCGCGTCCTCGCCGTCATCCGCGGCTCGGCCGTCAACCAGGACGGCGCGTCCAACGGCCTGACCGCCCCCAACGGCCCCTCCCAGCAGCGCGTCATCCGCAAGGCGCTGGCCGGGGCCGGACTGACCACCGCCGACGTCGACATGGTCGAGGGCCACGGCACCGGCACCGTCCTCGGCGACCCCATCGAGGCCCAGGCCATCTTCGCCACCTACGGCCAGGACCGCCCCGCCGGACAGCCGCTGCGGCTCGGCTCCGTCAAGTCCGTCATCGGCCACACCCAGGCCGCCTCCGGGGTCGCCGGTGTCATCAACATGGTCCAGGCACTGCGCCACGGCGTGATGCCGGCCAGCCGGCACATCGACGCCCCCACCCCGCAGGTCGACTGGTCCTCCGGCGCCGTGGAACTGCTCACCGAGGCCGGGGAGTGGGTGGCGACCGGCCGCCCGCGCCGCGCCGGCGTGTCCTCGTTCGGCGCCAGCGGCACCAACGCGCACCTGATCCTGGAACAGGCCCCCGAGGAGGAGGCCGCCGAACCGGCCGAAGCAGCCGAAGCGGCGCCCGCCGCCCCGGCCGGTGCGGTGCCGCTGGTGGTGTCCGCGGCCTCCGCCGCCTCGCTCACCGCCCAGGCCGAACGCCTCGCCGCCTTCCTGGACGGCGCCCGGGACACCCCGCTCGCGGACATCGCCGGCACCCTCGCCACCCGGCGCGCGGTCCTCGGCGAACGCGCGGTCGTGATCGCCGGCACCCACGACGAGGCCCTGACCGCGCTCACCGCACTCGCCCGTGACGAGCAGGCACCCGGAACGGTCCGGGGCGCCGGCTCGGCGGCCGGCGCCGGCAAGACCGTCCTGGTCTTCCCCGGGCAGGGCACCCAGTGGATCGGCATGGGCCGCGAACTCCTCGACACCTCGCCCGTGTT